>CACXDT010000057.1 GCA_902766405.1 Oscillospiraceae bacterium | reverse complement strand
GCCCTTCGGGGAGAAGACGAAGACCTCGTCGGCGAACATGTCGATCTTGAGATTGTGGAAGAAGTCCTGCGCGTCGGATTCCTGCTGACTCTCGAGCAGGCGGCGGACCCAGGCGAAGCGGTCCTCGTCGCCGGTGCGCACCACGGCGCTGCCGCTGCCCATCTTGTACTTCCAGTGCGCGGCGATGCCGTATTCCGCCGTGTGGTGCATATCCCAGGTGCGGATCTGCACCTCGAACGGAATGCCGTCCGAGCCGATGACCGTCGTGTGCACGCTCTGGTACATGTTGGGCTTGGGGGTGGAGATATAGTCCTTGAAGCGGCCGGGGACGGGCTTGTACATATCGTGGATGACGCCGAGCACGTTGTAGCAGTCGGGGATCGTGTCCACGATCACGCGGAAGGCACAGAGATCGAAAATGCCGGTGATATCGATCTTCTGGGCGTACATCTTGCGGTAGATGCTGTAGACGTGCTTGATGCGGCAGAAGATCGAGCAGTGAACCTGTTCCTCATCCATGCGCCGCTGGATCTGGTTTTTGATCGAGACCATGAAGGCCTCTAACTCGGGCATCTTTTTCTCCAGCACATGGGTGATCTCCCGGTAGCCGGAGGGGTCGAGATACTGCAGCGACAGATCCTCCAACTCCCACTTCGCCTGCTGCATGCCGAGGCGGTGGGCGATCGGCGCGTAGATCTCCATGGTCTCCAGCGATTTGCTGCGCTGCTTGTCGGGCGTCTGATAGGCCATCGTGCGCATATTGTGCAGCCGGTCGGCCAGCTTGATGAGGATCACGCGGATGTCCTTGGCCATGGCCATCAGCATCTTGCGCAGATTCTCCATCTGCTCGTCTTCCTTGCTGGTATACTGCACGCGCGTCAGCTTCGTAACGCCGTCAACAATGTCGGCCACGGCCGGGCCGAAGGCCTTGGCCACGTCCTCCTTGGTCATGGGCGTGTCCTCGATCACGTCGTGCAGCAGCGCCGAGACGATCGAGTCCTCATCCAGCCCGAAGTCCACGCTGATATCGGCCACGGCGACCGGGTGGGTCACATAGGGCGAGCCCTCCTTGCGCTTCTGGCCGGCGTGGGCGGCCTTGGCCGTCTCGTAGGCGTGGCGGATGCGCTCGAGGTTCATGCCGGGGCAGGTTTTGCGGATCTTGCTGTCGAGCGCGGTGAACATCTCATCCGGATCGAGCAGTTTGTGGCCGTCGTCGCTGCTGGGGCGGCGCTCCGGCCCCATGATCGGGCGCCGGATATCCTCCTCGGAGGCATCGCTGATTGTCGGAAGTTTGTTTTCGTCCATGGTAGTATCCTCACAGAGCTTTCGGTTCAGCTCAGCTTTTGCATCAATGGCGTGGCCGCCAGATCGGCCTTCTGATCGAGCTGCTGCCGCTGCCCGCCGTACACGGCGGAGAGCAGCCCGGCCTCGTGCAGCACGGCCAGACACAGGCAGTAGCACTCGGGCTCCATCTGGCGGGGCTTCTGGGCCAGGACGGACTTGATATCGCCGCCCGAGCGGAAGCCCGGCGTGTCGATCTGCCGCCAGACGCGGATAAAATCCGCGCGCTCGGGGCGGTAGGGGGCGGCGGCCCATAAATACTCGGGCTGACCCGATAGAATGTCGGCGCAGAGCGTCTCGCCGGTGTGCCGCCGGATGGCCGAAATCATCAGCTGCACCGTACGCCTGCCGCGAAATTCGTTGATCTGCGGGGAGAAGGCCACATCCAGCGTGTCGCCGTCCGTAATGCCGAGCTCCTCGGCCGTGTGGGAGAAGAAGATGCCCTCGAATACCTGCCCTCTCAGCTGCACGATGACGCGCAGATGCCGCCCGCCGCCGACGGCCCGGCAGCTCAGCAGCGTCGCGCCGCTCAGACAGAAGGTCGGCTTGGGGTTTTCGCTGCCGTAGGGCTCAAGCAGGTCGAGACTCAGCACGTTCTCCTCACTCAGCAGCTCCGGATCGCGGATCAGCAGGTCGCATTGGATATCGCAGGTCGGCTCGCCCCGGTGCTGCTGATAGTATTCATCCAGCGCCGCGCGGAAGGCGGGCAGCTTCTCGCTGCGCAGCGTCAGCCCTGCGGCCAGCGCGTGGCCGCCGAAGCCTGTCAGCGTGTCGGCGCAGGCCGAGAGCGCCTCGAACAGGTTGAAGCCGCCGTAGCTGCGGCACGAGCCCTTCCCGTTCTCGCCGGTCAGGCAGATCATGATGGCCGGCAGCCTATACTGCTCGGCCAGGCGCGAGGCCGCAATGCCGATCACGCCCTGGTGCCAGCCCTCCTTGGCCAGCACGATCGGGCCCGTGGGGGTCCTGCCCTCGAGCAGACGGTTGGCGTCGTTCCAGATCTCGGTCTCGATCTCCTGACGGCGGCGGTTGAGCTCGCAGAGCTGGCGGGCCAGACGGGTGGCCTTGTCGCTGCTGTCGGTCAGCAGCAGCTCCAGCGCGATCTGCGCCTGGCCGAGCCGGCCGGCGGCGTTGAGGCGCGGGGCCAGCCCGAAGCCGATCGAGGCGGCGGTGATCGGCGCGCCGCCGAGGCCCGCTTCGCGCAATATCGCGGCGAAGCCGGGCCGGGGGCGATCCTCCAGAGCCGCGATGCCCATGCGCACCAGCGCGCGGTTTTCCCCGATCAGCGGCATCACGTCGGCCACCGTGCCGACGGCCACCAGATCGGCGTATTGCTCCAGGATCGTCTCGGCGCTGCCCTCGCAGGCACAGGCCAGCTTCATCGCCACGCCGACGCCGGCCAGCACCTGGTTGGGGTAGCGCTCGTCGGGCTGCTTGGGGTCGACCACAGCCAGGGCCGGGGGCAGCTCGTCGCCGCACTCGTGGTGGTCGGTGATGATCACGTCGATGCCGAGCTCCCTTGCGTGGGCGCACTCGGCGACGGCCGTGATGCCGCAGTCCACGGTAATGAGCAGCTGTACGCCCTTTTCATACAGCGTATCGATGGCCCCGTCGTTGACGCCGTAGCCCTCGCTGCCCCGGTCGGGGATGTAGGGCACCACGGTCAGGCCCTTGCCTCTGAGATAGTCGGTCAGCAGCGTGGTGGCGGTGACACCGTCCACATCGTAGTCGCCGTAGATGGCGACGGTCTCCCTGTCGCGGATCGCGCGCTGCAGCCGGGCCGCGGCGCGGTTCATGTCCTTCATGCGCAGCGGGTCGATCAGCCGCTCGGCGCCGGGGTTCAACAGCTCGTCAGCCTCCGCGGCCGTGCGGATGCCGCGCGTGGCCAGCACGGCGGCCAGCAGCGGGGAATAGCCGGCTTCGATCAGCGCACTCGGCACCTCCGGCCGCCGGTACGGGATATTCCACAGCATTTCTCTCATGTTTCTGTCTCTCACCAATTTTAGAATATATAATTATAACAAATCGTAAACAGGGATTCAAGACCCGGATGCGACAATTCCGCCCGGCGACGGGCGGAATTTTGTAATTTTGTAAACTGTTCAGCGCCAAGTGTGATTAAGTAAAGCGTAAATGCTCGTATATACGATAAAAGCTTGAAGTTTGCAACAATGGGGCTGTGAAAAAAGTCCATTCCGGCCGTAGGGGCGGCAACCTGCCGCCCGTGCGTCTCAATCTATTATATTTGTGAATAAGTTGGGCAATTTCGCGCAATGATGCGAATTTGCCCAACATTTTTAAG
>CACXDT010000056.1 GCA_902766405.1 Oscillospiraceae bacterium | reverse complement strand
TTCATCTGCGGCGGTGCCTTCGACGGTCTCGACAAGATCATCGAGCGGCGCACCGATAAAAAGAGCATGGGCTTCGGCGCCGAGATCACCAGTAAGACCGAGCGCGATGTGGGAAAGATCCTCTCCCAGGTGCAGCAGCACGACCTGCTGAAATTCGGCATCATCCCCGAGCTGATCGGCCGTCTGCCCGTGGTGGCGACGCTCGATACCCTCAGCCGCGACGACCTTGTCCGCATCCTGACCGAGCCGAAAAACGCCATGACCAAGCAGTATCAGGTGCTGATGCACTATGACGGCGTCCGGCTGGATTTCGAGCCCAAAGCGCTCGAGGCCGTGGCCGACAAGGCGATCGAGCGCAAGATCGGCGCGCGCGGCCTGCGCAGCGTCATGGAGGGCGTCATGAACGAGATCATGTACACCGTGCCCTCCGATCCGACAGTGTCACGCGTCGTTATCACCCCCGAGTCGGTCACCGAGGGCCGCCCCCCGCTGGTCGAGCACATCAACCAACCGCAGATGGGGGACGGGGCATAATCCGTTCGTTTATTCCATAGGAGGAAACCCATGGACGAGAATCAAAAAGAGTGGATGCAGCTTCCGCTGCTGCCAATGCGGGGGATCAATGTATTCCCCGGCATGACGCTGACCTTTGATGTAGAGCGCTCCGGCTCCACAACAGCGCTGCTCGAGGCAAACCGCGGCGCGCATATTGTGTTTCTGGTCTGCCAGCGGGATCTCAGTGTCGATTTGCCGCAGGAGGCTGATCTCTTCTCGGTTGGCGTGGTGTGCCGTGTGCGCCAGCAACTCAGGCAGCAGCACGGCGCCGTGCGCGTGATGGTCGAAGGGCTGTACCGCGCCGAGCTGCAGAGCGCCGATATGGACGCCAAGGGCTATTCCGGCCTGGTACGCGAGCTGCCTGACCGCGCCGAGCGCTGCAGCCATCAGCGTCTCGAGGCGCTGATGCGCAGCTGTCTCGAGCATTTCAGTGAGTATCTGCACCTGGACGACAACCTGCCCGGCGAACAGCTGCTCAATGTGCTTTCAAACCCCGATCTCAGCTTTGTCGGGTACTACATAGCCCAGCATGTGCGTCTCAATTACGAGGACAAGCAGAGCATTCTGGAGGAGTGCGTGCTCTCGCGCCGGCTGATGCTGATCAACCGCCTGCTCGCCAACGAGATCGAGGTCATGAGCATCGAGCAGGAGCTCAACGCAGCCACGGCCGAGCAGATGAACCGCAACAACCGCGAGTACTATCTGCGCGAGGAGCTCAAGCTCATACAGGCCGAGCTCGGCGAGGACACCGACGACGATGACGACTACCGTGCCCGTCTCGACGCTCTGCCTGTCAGCGAGGAGATCCATAAAAAGCTCCTGAAAGAGCTCTCGCACCTGAAAAAGCAGCCCTTCGGCTCGTCGGAGGCCGCGGTGATCCGCAGCTATCTCGATACGGTGCTCGAATTTCCCTGGGGCAAGAAGAGCCAGGAGACCGTGGACATCGAGAAGGCGAGACGCGTACTGGACGACGACCACTTCGGTCTTGAAAAAGTCAAGGAGCGTATCCTCGAGTATCTGTCGGTCAAGCAGCTCTCGAGCGACATCAAGGGCGGATTGATCTGTCTGGTCGGGCCTCCGGGCACCGGCAAAACCAGCATTGCCCTGTCGATCGCGCGTGCGACCAACCGCAAATGTGTGCGTCTTTCGCTCGGCGGCGTGCACGACGAGGCCGACATCCGCGGCCACCGCCGCACCTATATCGGCTCGATGCCGGGGCGCATTGTCAGCGGCATTATCCAGGCCGGCACCTGCAATCCGCTGCTGATCCTCGACGAGATCGACAAGCTCGGCAGCGATTACCGCGGCGATCCCTCGGCCGCGCTGCTCGAGGCACTGGACCCCGAACAGAACAGCAGCTTCCGCGACCACTTCCTGGAGGTGCCGATCGACCTCAGCGAGGTCTTCTTCATCACGACCGCCAACACGACCGATACGATCCCGCGCGCGCTGCTCGACCGCATGGAGCTCATCGAGCTGTCGAGCTATACCGACGAGGAAAAGCTGCAAATCGCCAAACGCCACCTTCTGCCCAAACAGAGGAAGAAGCACGGGCTCAAGGCCACGCAATTGAAGCTCGGCGACGACGCCATCCGCGCGGTAATCCGCTCGTACACGCGGGAGTCGGGCGTCCGCACGCTCGAGCGCGAGCTCGCCGCCCTCTGCCGCAAGGCCGCCGGTCAGATCGTCGGAGAGGGGAAGAAGTCTGTCACGGTTCGCCCCGAGGGGCTTGAGCGCCTGCTCGGCCCGGCGAAGTTCAAGAGCGATGAGTTCCGTCTGCGCGACGAGGTCGGCCTTGTGCGCGGGCTCGCATGGACCTCGGTCGGCGGGGAAGTGCTGGATGTGGAGGTCGCCGTGCTGCCGGGCAGCGGCAAGCTGGAGCTCACCGGCAATTTAGGCGACGTGATGAAGGAGTCGGCCCGCGCCGCGATCAGCTATATCCGCAGCCGCGCCGAGCTTCTGGGCATCGATCCGGAGTTTTATAAAAACAAGGATATTCATATCCACTTCCCCGAGGGAGCGGTGCCGAAGGACGGGCCCTCGGCCGGCATCACGGTGACGATCGCCGTCATCTCGGCCCTGACGGGCACGCCGGTGCGCCATGAGGTCGCCATGACCGGCGAGATCACGCTGCGCGGCCGTGTGCTTCCGATCGGCGGCCTGCGCGAAAAGACCATGGCTGCCTTCCGCGCCGGCGAGACCACAGTCATCATCCCGCGCGAGAACGAGTCTGATCTTGCCGATATCGACCCGACTGTGCGCGCGGCGCTGCACTTTGTTCCCGTCAGTCATGCGGACGAGGCCTTGGACGTCGCCCTGCTGCGCGACGCGGCACGCCCGTATTTCCCCGAGTATCACCCGTCTGCGGCCTCTGCGATAGAGGGTGCGGCGCTTGTTCAGTGAGGCGAGGCTGCCATGAATACGCTGAACGTCAACAACGCCGAGTTCATGAAGTCGGCGGCCAGTCCCAGTCAGTTTATCCAGTCGAGTCTGCCGTCCATCGTTTTTGCCGGGAAGTCGAACGTCGGAAAGTCTTCCGTGCTCAACCGGCTTTTAAACCGCAAGAACTTTGCCCGCGTCGGCGCCCAGCCCGGCAAGACCGTCCACGTCAACTACTTCCGGATCGACGGGAAGTGCTATTTCGTCGACCTGCCCGGCTATGGCTACGCCAGGGTCTCGCAGGCTGAGCGCGACCGCTGGGGGAAGCTGATGGAGGATTTCTTCGCCGCGAAGGGTCTGATCACACTGGGCGTGATGATCGTCGATGCCCGCCATAAGCCGACGGCGGACGATGTCACGATGGCCGAGTGGTTCCGAGGCGCCGACTGCCGCCTTGTCGTCGTGGCCAACAAGCTCGACAAGCTGAAGAAGAGCGAGATCGAGCCGAACCTGGCCCTGATCCGCGAGACGCTCTCGCTCCCGGAAGAGGTCACGTTGATTCCTTTTTCCGCCGAAAAAGGACAGGGGAGAGAACAACTCCTTGCCGAGATATTGAAAGAAGTATAAAGGCAACACCGCACAATTCGCCTTCGGCGCCTCCTGGAAAATCTGTGCCCTGATTTCGTCACTTTTTCTTGCAATACACAAAGTATTTCTGCGAAAAAGTGCCATCATCAGAACCCAGAT
>CACXDT010000055.1 GCA_902766405.1 Oscillospiraceae bacterium | reverse complement strand
GTATTGTGTATTGCAAGAAAAAGTGACGAAATCAGGGCGCGGTTTTTCCGGAAGATGCCGCAGGCGTATTGTGCGGTGTTGCCTTAAAGATCGGCAAACAGCTCCTCGTGATAGACCCCGGCCTCGATCAGCTTGCGGAAGCTCTCGACCACGGCCGCCTTGTCCTCGTGATAAGTCACGCCGAACCACTTGTCCTGTGTCGGCAGGACTTTAACAGAGACCGCGCCCTTTTTCAGCAGCGAGTCGATATAGATCGGCAGCAGGTACTCGGCCTTCTGCAGCTCCTCGAGGCTGTGCGAGCGGAAGAACTCCTCAAACCCGGTTTTCAGCAGGTCGATGAACGCCGGCGACAGGCCCCACATGTTCATCGAAACCAGCGAATCGGCGTTCACGGCCTCGCCGTCTACGGCCGCCCCCGTGGGCGTTTTGACGATGTTTTTGGTCTCGACCACATCGGTCAGCATGCCGTCGGCCATGCGGCAGATGCCGCGGGTGACGCCGCCGTTCTCGCTCAGCGTATTTTTCAGCACAAAGCCCGCCATGCAGAGCTCATTGTCGGCGTGCTGCTGCTCGAGGAAAGCGTGAATCGCGCGGAAGGCCTCCTTGCCGTAATAGTCGTCGGCGTTGATGACAACGAAGGGCTCGTGGATCAGCTCCTTCGCCGCCAGCACGGCCTGGCCGGTGCCCCAGGGTTTCTTGCGCTCGGGAATCCGCGGCGCACAGGCGGGCAGATCGTCCATCGACTGGAAGGCATAGGCCGTCTCGACGCCGAGGCGCGCGCAGGTTTTCTCGATCCGGTCGCCGATGCGCTCGCGAAAGGCCTCTTCAATGTCCCGGCGGATGATGAATACGACCTTGTTGAAGCCGGCCTCGATCGCGTCGTGGATCGAGTAGTCCATGATGATCTCGCCGTGCAGCCCGACGGGCTCGAGCTGCTTGATGCCCCCGCCAAAGCGCGAGCCGATCCCGGCCGCCATGATCAAAAGTGTTGTTTTCATTTGATTTGCTCCCATCCTTATTGTTTTTAATCTCTACCCACAGTGGGGAGGCCAGTTTTTCCCCTCTCAGGCGCTGCGCGCCAGCTCTCCCCTCTCGCTTCGCTCCGGGGCGAGCCAAGTACCCCTCTCAGGCGCTATCGCGCCAGCTCTCCCCTCTCGCTTCGCTCCGGGGCGAGCCAAGGCTTTCAGAGGATTTTAACCGTGTAGGTGAAGCGCTTCTCCTGCCCGGGCTGCAGTATCACACAGCAGGGCTTGTCCTCAAAGCGGCCGCTCTCGTTGTCAACGGCGGCGCAGCCCTGCCAGGGCTCGAGACAGAGATACGGCGCGTTGCCGTTGGGCTTTGTCCAGACGGCGAACATCGGATAATCCTCGAACTCGATACGCACGCCGTGCCCGCTCTCGCGGTGGCGGAGCTCGACGCCGCGGGACTGAAGGCTGTCAAAAATCAGCGTATCCCGCTCGTCAAACACGCGGTGATCGAGCGCATAGCATTTGGTGTTCTCCAGCACCGGGAAGCGCTCGCCATGCATCAGGTTGCCCTCGGCGTTCAGGCGCAGCGAGGACGCAGTCTCGGTCTCGTCGAACAGCAGCTGATAGTCCTCGAAGCGCTCGCTCTCCCGCAGCGGGCAGCGAAAGGCCGTGTGGCCGCCGACACAGAACGGCAGCGGTTCGTCGCCGGGGTTGTTCACCGCAAAGGTCGTGGCAAAGCCGTTTTCCACAAGGGCGTGCGTGACGCGCAGCACAAAGCGATAGGGATACTGCCGCAGCGTCTCTTCGTTCTCGCGCAGCTCGAGCACGACGCGGTCCTCCGCAATCTCGACCGGGGTGAACTCGCTGCGGCGGGCGAAGCCGTGGCGGCCCATCTCATAGCTCTTCCCCTTCAGCACGGTTTTTCCGTCCTTCAGCGAGCCGATGATCGGGAACAGGATCGGGTTGCGGCCGCTCCAGTAGGCGGGATCGCCGCCCCAGATGCGCTCGATGCCGTCCGCGCCGAGAAGCGAGACAAGCTCGCCGCCCTTGGTGTCGGCCTTGGCGCAGACGCTGCTGTTATGCAAATCAAAAATCATGACCGTTTTCTCCTCATCTATCCGCTTTCACGCAGAGACACAGGGACATACTCGCCCTGGACTTGCCGTTGCGGACAAGCATTGATGCGGTGCTATCGTATCATCTATGCCCATTTTTGTCAACGATTACGCTCAAAATTGCCGCTTTCGGGGCTGGTATTTGCCGCCGCTGTATGGTATCATCATAATCAGACATTTTTTATATAGGAGGATTCACAGACATGGCATTTCACACCGATCTCAGCCTGCGCAACAGTGTATTTTATATGGTATTTGTCCGCAACTACTCCCGCGAGGGGACGCTGAACGCCGTCACGGCCGATCTCGACCGTATCCGCTCGCTCGGCGTGGATTATCTGTGGCTGCTGCCCTGCCAGCCGATCGGCAAACTGCACCGCAAGGGCTCGCTCGGCTCGCCCTACGCGATCAGCGACTACCGCGCCGTCAACGGTGAGCTCGGCACGATGGACGACTTCATCCGTCTGACAGACGAATGCCATCAGCGCGGCATGAAGGTGATCCTGGACATTGTATACAACCACACCTCGCCCGACTCGATCCTGGCCAAGACCCACCCCGAGTGGTTTTACCACAAGGCGGACGGCACACTGGGCAACCGCGTGGGTGAATGGTGGGACGTGGTCGATCTCGACTACAGCCACAAAGAACTCTGGGACTATCAGATCGAGACGCTGCGCTTCTGGGCCCGGTATGTCGACGGCTTTCGCTGCGACGTGGCGCCGATGGTCCCGCTCGATTTCTGGAAGGCCGCCCGCGCCGCCGTCGAGGAGCTGCGCCCCGGCGCGGTCTGGATCGCCGAATCGGTCGACCCGGCTTTTATCCGCTATAACCGTGCCCGCGGCGTGCCGACCGCCTCGGACGGAGAGCTCTACCAGGCCTTCGACGTGCTCTATGAGTACGACAGCTACCCCTTCTGGAAGAGCGCCATGCTCGGCTGTGCGCCGCTCTCGGCCTGGGTGGACGCTGTGAACCGCCAGGAGGGGCTTTTCCCGGAAAACTACATCAAGCTGCGCAATCTCGAAAACCACGACCGGCCCCGCGCGGCCGACCTGATCTGCGATCGGAAGGCGCTGGAAAACTGGACGGCCTACCTGTACTTTGCCAAGGGCGCGACGCTGCTCTACGCCGGGCAGGAGCACGCCGCGCAGCACCACCCCACGCTCTTTGACCGGGATCCGGTGAACTGGAACACCGGCCTTGACCTGACGCCGCTGCTTAACAAGCTGTACGCCATCAAAAAGGATCCGCTCTTCACCGACAGCAGCTTTACCCTCTCGCAGATCGGCGATTGCCTGCACGCCGTGCACGAGGGCCGCGACGGCCGCCGCGCCGTCGGCTTTTTCAGCACGACGGGCAGGCCCTGCGCGATCGTCTCGCCGCTGCCGGAGGGGCGCTACCGCGACGCGCTCAGCGGCCGGACGTTCGATGTGTTCGAGAATGTGCTGCCCTTCGACGGGAATCCTGTCATTGTGCTGATAAATCCGGCATAAGCCCTGACGATTTTCTGTTAAGTCGACCAAAACGAAAGATTTTTGATTTTACTTCTTGACTTTAAATCCAAAAAGCGTTAAAGTGTGTCCATCAACCGTAGGGGCGAGCAAACAAAGCCCCATACATCACAGGAGGACACACTCATGAAAAAGCTTACTTCCGTACTTTGCGCGCTGGCCCTGATGCTGGCGCTGTGCGCCGCGGGCGCTCCCGCCGCTTTTGCCGCTGACACGTACGAGGTCGGTGTCTGCCAGTTAGTGCAGCACCCCGCACTGGATTTAGCGACCGAGGGCTTCCAGCAGGCGCTGAAGGATAAACTCGGCGATCAGGTGAAAGTCAATGTCCAGAACGCCTCCGGCGATTCGGCCACCTGCTCGACGATCTGCAGCCAGTTCGTTTCTGACGGTGTCGATCTGATCATGGCCAACGCCACGCCCGCTGTCCTGGCCGCCTCCTCGATCACCGGTACGACTCCCATCCTCGGCACCTCGGTCACCGACTACGCCTCCGCCCTGGAGATCGAAGACTGGAGCGGCGCGACCGGGCTGAACATCTCCGGCACCTCCGACCTCGCCCCGCTGGACGGTCAGGCCGATATCGTTGCCGAGCTCTTCCCCGACGCCAAGACCGTTGGCATCCTCTACTGCTCCGCCGAGCCCAACTCCAAGTTCCAGGCCGAGACCATTACCCCCTTCCTCGAGGAAAAAGGCTTTAAGGTCTCTGTCTTCACCTTTGCCGACTCCAATGAGGTCGCCAGCGTGACCCAGAACGCGGTCAGCGAGTGTGATGTGATCTATATCCCCACCGACAACACCGCCGCCTCCTGCGCCGAGGCCATCAACAATGTGGCTCTGCCCGCCGGCGTGCCGATCGTCGCCGGTGAAGAGAGCATCTGCCTGGGCTGCGGCGTTGCTACCCTGTCCATCTCCTACTACGATCTCGGCTACGCCACCGGCGAGATGGCCGTTGAGGTTCTGGTCAACGGCGCCGATGTCTCCACGATGCCGATCCAGTACGCCCCCAAGTTCACCAAGGAATTCAACGCTGACATCTGCGAAAAGCTCGGCATCACGCCCGGTGAGGACTATGTCGCCATCCCTGTTGAGGAAGAAGCCGCTTAATCTCCCGGTTTTCCAAGAAATCCAGCGCCCGGCGAGCTTCGCCGGGCGCAGCGCTGACTTGTAAGGAGTTTTGACTTGAACATCATTGAATATTTCCAGTCCCTCAACCCGGTGCGGCTGCTGGGCAATCTGCCGGGCGGCATCGCCCAGGGCATCATCTGGGGCATCATGGCCCTGGGCGTCTACATCACCTTCCGCCTGCTGGACGTGGCGGATCTGTCGGTCGACGGCACCTTTTCGACCGGCGGCGCCGTGACGGTCATGCTGATCCTCAGCGGCCGCCCCGCCTGGGTCGCCATACTCGTGGCAATTCTGGCCGGTATCCTGGCCGGTACGGTTACCGGCATTCTGCATACAAAGCTCGGCATTCCGGTCATTCTGGCCGGTATCCTGACACAGTTTTCGCTCTACTCGATCAACCTGCACATCATGGGCATGGCCGCCAACAAGGCCGTCAGCGTGGATAAATACCGCCTGCTGCTCTCCTCGCGCCATATCCCGACAGCAATCCTGACCGGCGGCATCATCGCGGTCGTGCTGGTGTGTATCTTCTACTGGTACTTTGGCACCGAGCAGGGCTCGGCCATGCGCGCGACCGGCGCCAACCCCGCCATGTGCCGCGCCCTTGGCATCAACATCAACACGATGAAGGTCATGGGGCTCGCGCTCTCCAATGGCATCGTCGCCATGGCCGGCGGTCTGCTGGCCCAGTTCCAGGGCTTTTCCGACATCAACATGGGCCGCGGCGCGATCGTCATCGGCCTGGCCGCCGTGATCATCGGCGAGGTGCTGGGCAACGCCATTCTCGGCAAGCGCCGGAACTTCTTCGGCACGCTGCTCTTCGTGGTGGTCGGCGGCATCATCTACTATCTGGTCATCGTCATCGTGCTGTGGCTGAAGCTGAACTCCAACGACCTCAAGCTCTTTACGGCCGTCGTCGTCGCGCTGTTCCTCGCTGTACCCTATCTGCGCTCGAACAAAAAGGTCAGGAGCGCTAAAACAGCTAAGGGGGGTGTGAAGGGTGCTTAAGGTCACGGATATCTACAAAACCTTCAACGCCGGTACGATCAACGAGAAACGTGCCCTCAACGGCGTCAGCCTGCACCTCAAGCCCGGCGATTTTGCCACGGTCATCGGCGGCAACGGAGCCGGCAAATCGACACTGCTAAACGCTATCGCCGGTGTCTGGAGCGTGGATGAAGGCAGCATCGTGCTCGACGGCAACGATCTGACCGCTCTGCCCGAGCACAAGCGCGCCTTTCTGATCGGCCGCGTGTTTCAGGATCCGATGATGGGCACGGCCCCGAACATGCAGCTGGTCGAGAACCTGGCCCTGGCCATGCGCCGCGGGCAGAAGCGCGGCTTGCGCTGGGGCGTCACCAAGGACGAGTCGGCCGCCTACCACGAGCTGCTCAAGCCCCTGAATCTCGGTCTGGAGGACCGCATGACCACGAAGGTCGGCCTGCTCTCGGGCGGACAGCGCCAGGCGCTGACACTGCTGATGGCTTCGCTGCGCAAGCCCAAGCTGCTGCTGTTGGACGAGCACACGGCCGCGCTGGATCCGGCCACGGCCGCCAAGGTGCTCGAGCTCTCCGACAACATCATCCGCGAGAACAAGCTGACCACGCTAATGATCACCCACAACATGACCGACGCCATCCTTCACGGCAACCGTCTGATCATGATGAACGAGGGCCGCATCATTTTAGATGTCAGCGGTGAGGAAAAACGGCACCTTACCAAGGCCGAGCTGATCGAAAAATTCGCTCAGCTCTCCGGCTCGTCGATGGACAGCGACGAAGTCCTGCTGGCGAGATAGATCGCTCAGGCGGGCACCCATTCACTGACAACCCGGAAACCCTTGGGCAACACCGCACAATCCGCCTTCAGTTATGCATAAGTTCGCGTAGCCAAATCAAAGATTTGGACGCTCACTTAGGCGCCTCCTGGAAAATTTGTGCCCTGATTTCGTCACTTT
>CACXDT010000054.1 GCA_902766405.1 Oscillospiraceae bacterium | reverse complement strand
TACTTAAGTGAGCTTCCAAATCTTAAGCGAGTGTCCAAATCTTTGATTTGGCTACACGAGCTTATGCCTGTGGTATTGATTTGGCTACGCGAACTAATGCAAAGCTGCAGGCGTATTGTGCGGTGTTGCCATAACATGATTTGAAAAATTCAAAGATTGTGGTATGATAGAGAAGCAGAAAATGAGATTGGCAAGGAACAAACCGCAGGAAGCCCTGTTGGAACCTTGCGGCATCAAAGAAAGGTAGAAAACAAAATGTCATTTGCAGAGCACAGAGAAAAGCTGTACCAAACCTTAGCGGACAACTCGCTGGTGATTGCCTACGCCGGCATCCCCATCCATACCAACGAGGATGATTATTATGATTTCGCGGTCAACAGCCAGTACTTCTATCTGACCGGGCTGGAGCGGGAAAACACAGCGTTTCTGGCCTATAAATCGGCGAAGGAGACACAGGAGTTCCTTTTCATCGAAGAGCCGGATCCGCAGTCTGAGCGCTGGACCGGAAAGATGCCCACCAGGGAGGAGGTCCAGGAAATTTCCGGGATCCGGAACGTTCGCTATACCGACAGCCTGGACGCTGCGATCAGCCGCTTTATGGCGCGTTTCCGCGTGGAGCAGGCGTACTTCGATATGTACCGCTGCCAGATGAACGATCTGCCGGACTATAATCTGGTGATGGCGGAGCGGTTCCGGCAGACCTATCCGCAGGTGATTCTGAAGGATCTGCACACGGCCTGTGCGCCGCTTCGGGAGCGGAAGGACGCGCAGGAGATCGATCGGATCCGCAAGGCTGTGGATATCACCCGCCAAGGGCTGGAATTTGTGATGAAGCATCTGAAGACGGGCATGCTGGAGTATCAGGTGCAGGCAGATTTTGAATACACCTGTCGGCGGCTGGGCGCGAAGCGCCAGGCCTTCCCCACGATCGCCGGCTCCGGGCTCAACGGCTGTATGATGCACTACGGCACCAACCACTGTGAGATACAGGACGGCTCGCTGATTTTGCTGGATCTCGGCGCTGAATACGAGAACTATTGCAGCGACATTTCGAGAACCTATCCGGCCAATGGGAAGTTCAACCCGCGGCAGCGCGAGATCTACGAGCTGGTCCTGAAGGCAAACGAAGCGGTCGCCGCGGCAGCAAGGCCGGGCATCACCACCAGGGACTTGAACGATATTGCTTGTCAGGTACTCGGAGAGGGCCTGGTTGCGATGGGCATGATCCGGAACGTCTCTGAGGTGGGCAAGTACTACATGCACAGTGTGAGCCACCCCATCGGGATTGACGTACACGACATCACGCTGGCCGGGGATGTGCTCCAGCCCGGTTGGGTCATCAGCGACGAGCCGGGCCTGTACATCGACGAGGAGGCGATCGGCATCCGCATTGAGGACGATCTCCTGATCACCGAGGACGGCTGCGAGGTATTGTCAAAGGATATTCTCAAGGATCCGGACGCGATCGAGGCGTTTATGGCATTATAATTATCTTGCATGTTTGGATAGTAAAAAACACGGAGATATGGTATCATTATCGTATAAAAACGGTTTTTGATCGCCTGCTTGATTCCTCTAATCAATTGCGAAACTCTGGTTTCGCAATCGGAAACTCGCGCTTATCGCATGCGGCGATGCGAAATACGCCGCATTTGGTCGGCGCGAGACCTCGCTAAGCTCGGCTTAGGGTGTTTTTGAAGCGGCAAAGCTGCCTCAAAAACAGATTTCATTCTCTCCGGGGAGCTAAACAAGCTCGCTGGCGACTTTTGCAATCGCCTTGCCTGATTTCTCCCCTTGAAAGGTGGTTTACGCTATGAGACGTACCCTTCCCCTGCGCACTATTGCGCTGCTGCTTGTCTGCTGCCTGCTGGCGGCCTGCTCTGTTGAGTCGCTGCTGCCCGTTCCCACAGCAAGAACAGAGGCGACCACCGCGCCGGACAGTGCGCCGCCCGCCGCCGCGGCGGATAACACGAACACGCTGCAGGCCCGGCCGAAGATCGTGAACGCCGCGCTGCTGCGCTATGCGGCCGACTTTACCCCGTCGCTCCCGGCCTATACGGTACCGGCCGACGGCAGCGGGGTTGTCAACTGGGAGCGGAGCTATCTGAGCGATGAGTACAAAAGCGCGCTTGTCAACAACCTGTTTGTTGTGGCCCCCGGTTACAGCCGCGAGTTCTTCGAGCGCTACGAGCAGAACCGCTATAACCGCGAGCCGAACTTCGTGACCGTGGACTCGATGATGCACACCTACCACCTGTACTTCAGCTATCTGATGAAGACCACCGAGCGCGAGCACCTGGCCGGCAAGCTGACGGAGCTGGCGAAGACGATGCTTGAGAACACACAGGCGCAGTGCTATACGCTCAGCAGCACCGAATGGGCCAGGGCCGCGCAGCGCAACCTCGCCTTCTTCGCTGTCGGCGTCAAGCTGCTCGATCCGCTCTATTCAGTACCGGCCTCGGTCAGCGAGACCGTGAGCTATGAGGTCGACCGCATCAACGACGCCGCCGGCATCGACATCAGCGCCCTGACCGGCGCCTACGAGGACTACAGCCAGTACAAGGTGCGCGGCTATTACACCGACAGCAGCGAGCTGCAGGCCTATTTCAAGGCCATGATGTGGTTCGGACGCATGAATTTTGCCCAGGCGGACGAGTCGCTGGATCGCTCGGCCCTGCTGATGACGCTGGCTGTCGGCGGCGAGGCCGAGTCGCTGTGGGGCCAGATCTACAGCGTGACGGCCTTCTTCGCCGGGGCCAGCGACGATTACAGCTATTATGAGTACCGCCAGCTGGCCGAGCGCGCCTACGGCAAGCTGCCGACCATGGGCGAGCTGATGGGCAACAGCGAGGCCTGGCAGACCTTCCACAGCCTGACCGGCGCGCTGCCCGCCCCGAAAATCAACTCGGTGTCCGCCGACGACAAAGACGGCGACGCGAACAGCCAGAACAAGGGTTTTCGCTTCATGGGACAGCGCTTCACGCTGGACGAGGCGATCTTCGAGCGGCTGACCTACGACGATATCGGCGAGGATCCGGCCGGGAACCGCCGTATGCTGCCGATGGCGCTGGATGTGCCCGCGGCGCTGGGCTCGGATCTGGCGCTGACTATTCTGGAGAGCCAGGGGGCCGCGGACTACGCCGGCTATCGCGAGGCCATGAACAAGCTGCGCGCCGACCGCTCGCTGACGGACGAGACGGGCTGGAGCCAGTCGCTCTACGCCGGATGGCTGAACACGCTGCAGCCGCTGCTGACTGTGAAGGGCGCGGGCTACCCGAGCTTCATGCAGGGTCAGCTCTGGGCCACGCACAGTCTCGAGAGCTACTGCGGCAGCTTCACCGAGCTCAAGCACGACACGGTGCTGTACGCCAAGCAGATGATGGCCGAAATGGGGGGCGGTGAGCTCCCCGAGGTCGACGATCGCGGCTATGTGGAGCCGGAGCCGGCCGTTTATGTCAGTTTATCGTCTCTCGTGGAGCAAACGGCACAGGGGCTGAGCAGCTTCGGCCTGCTCTCGACCGCCGACGCTGTCAATCTGAATCGGCTGAAGGAGCTGGCCGCTAAGTTGGCCGTCATCTCCGAGAAGGAGCTGCGCGGCGAGCTGCCGACCGACGAGGAGTTTGAGCTGATCCGCGGCTACGGCGGCACCCTCGAGCACTTCTGGGAGGACACCGTGCGCGGTCTCGACAATCCCGAGGGTTTTCTCGACTCAGCCCTGTTCCCCGCCGCAATCGTGACCGATGTCGCCACCGACCCGAACGGCTCGGTGCTGGAGCTCGGCACCGGCAATCCCTCGGTGATCTATGTGGTCGTGCCCGTGGACGGCGTGCTGCGCATCTGCAGCGGCACCGTGTTCAGCTTCTACGAGTTCACGCAGCCGCTCAACGAGCGTCTGACCGATACCGAGTGGCGTCAGGCCATGGGCATCGAGCTGACGAACGCCGGCCGCTATGTCGACACGCCGCCGATCTCGCAGCCCAGCTGGACAGTAAGCTATCGCAAGGAATGAGAAAAAGAAATCTCCTGATCGGCACAGCGGCGGTACTCGCCGCTGTTGCCGTTTGTCTGCTTTTGCTTTGGCGCGGCGGCGTTCTCCTGCCGCGCTGGGCGGACTTTCGCGAGCGGGAGACCGCCTTCTTTCGCCTAAGTCGCGGACAGTTGACGCTCAACGGCTTTGAGAATTGGTCGCCCGGCGAGACTGTCCGGGTTCAGGACGCGCTGATCTGCGACATCGACGCAGACGGCGCGGATGAGCTGGTGCTGCTGTGCTGGCGCATCGGCAGCTACGGCGCGCACCGGCCGTTCTGGGTGCGGGCAAACGACCGCGCCTGGGGACAGCACATTTTCATCTATGAGTTGGAGCGCGACGGCCCGCGCCCCAGCTGGATGTCGTCGGCGCTCAGCTTCGAGATCGCCTCGTGGACGCTGCTGCGCGGGCGCTGGCTCTGTCTCAGCTCTCCCGACGGGGAGGAGAGCCTGTGGGGCTGGCTGCGCTGGGGGCTGGAACGGCTGGAGCGGCTGCCGGGCGAGGACGGCGCGGTGGAGCTTGTCGCCGTCGGAGACCTGCTGTGCCACAACGCGATCCTTGATCAGGGCAGGCGCGAGGGCAGCTTTGACTTTCTGTTTGCCCACCTGTCCGCGCGGCTCACAAGCGCGGATCTGGCTGTGCTCAATCAGGAGAGCGTGCTGGTATCGGAGCCCGGCCGCGTCAGCGCCTTTCCCCCGTTCGGCGCGCCGCTCGCGCTCGGGCAGGCCGTCGCGGACGCGCCCTTTGGCGCGGTAACGCTCGCCAACAACCACGCGCTCGATCAGGGCGCGGCAGGGTTGCAGGATACAAAGACCTTTTATGCGCGTACCGGTGTGGCTGTACTCGGCTCAGGCGGCGCATGTACAATCATAGAAAAAAACAGCGTCCATCTGGCGCTGTTGAATTACACGTATGGCACCGACGGCCATCCCCTGCCGGAGCGTGATGCCGTCAGTCTTCTGGACGACGAGGCGCGCATCCGGCGCGAGCTGCGCGCGGCGCGGTCGGAGGCCGACGCGCTCGCCGTCTTCGTCCACTGGGGGACGGAGTACGCCGCCGCGCCCGACGGCGAACAGCGGCGCTGGGCGCAGCTCTTCGCCGATGAAGGCGCTGACCTTGTGATCGGCACGCACCCGCACGTCCTGCAAGGGGTCGAAAAGCTCAGCGGAGACAGCGGGCACGAGACCGTCGTGTTCTGGTCACTCGGCAATTTTGTCTCGAATCAACAGAGCGCGGAGACCAATCTCGGCGGCCTTGCGCGCGTGCGCATCGAAAAAGACGCAAGCGGCTGCCGTATCACGGACTGGGCGCTTGAGGGCCTCGTGACCCACCAGGAGCCCGGTCTCACGACCGTGTACCCGCTCGCGGCCTATTCCGATACGCTGGCCGCAAAGCACAGTTTGGGGCTGACAAAGGCCGCGCTGGAAACGCTGTTTGAAACCAGAACACAGCGCGAACCCCCTCGGTTGACATCGTAGAGTCTTCCGCCCACGGCGGCCCGCGAGGCACACAAGATAATATTTAAGGCAATACCGCATAATTCGGCAAGAGCAGATTCTGAGAAAATCTGGGTTCTGATGATGGCACTTTTTCGCAGAAATACTTTGTG
>CACXDT010000053.1 GCA_902766405.1 Oscillospiraceae bacterium | reverse complement strand
GGCTGCCCACGGCGCCGACATCTTCCAGAACGAGGGCCGTCTGATGGACCTCTTCAAGGATCCCGAGTTCAAGGCCCGCAAGGCCCATTACACCGCCGTCTGCGAGCCCACCCCGTCCCCCTCGAAGAAGTAATTATCCGTCTGCAGACGATCAAAGGAGGATATCTCAATGGCATACGAGTTTAATCTCATGCGCAGCCTGATCTATGTCGGGCTGGCCAAGGAAGAGTATCGCCCCAAGCTTGAGGAGTGGCTGTATAAGTACCACGTGCCCGAGAGCATCAGTAAGTTCACCCCCTACTGCATCAAGTACGCCTTCTATCAGGCCTATCCCACCCCGCCCGAGGGCGAGCGCTTCGGCGCGAGAAAGATGCAGCTGACCGAGCACTACTGGCTCGTCGACGAGCACCTGCCCGAGATGGCCAACAACATCTATAACGAGTATATGCCGATGGACGTGCTGCGCTGGCAGGGCTGCATCCCCGATGTGGAAAACGCGGCGGTGCACCAGAACGCGGCCTCAGGCGACGAGGGCCGTGCCGTCGGCGGCGGCGACTTCCCCCCGTTCATCTTCGCCTTTGTCCCCATCAACTGGGAAGAGGACTTCAAGGGCAGAGGCCGCACCCCCGAGGACGGCCCCAACTACCGCTGGCAGTTCCTGCTGCAGTATCCCGAGGGCGTGAGCAAGGAGGACGGCGAGAAGTGGTTCTATGACGAGGTCGTGCCCTACTTCACCAAGAGCGTGTTTGTCAACCGCTTCGTCTCCAGCAAGGTCAAGATCAACTACGGCGCCCCGAGCGCCAAGTTCGACCGCCTGTGCGAGATCTGGTTCGACGGTCCGGAAGAGTGGCACGAGGCTGCTGTCGTCCTGGCCGACCGTTTGGTCAAGAAGCCCGAATGGGCCGAGCAGGAGCACTTCCCCTACCTCAAGCCCCAGTTCGGCATCGCCTCGATCTTCTGCGGCGACCGCGCCACGAGCGACAATCTCAGCCAGTACCGCGGCTTTATCACGATGAGATAAGCGCCCGGTCGGGAATCTGTTGTATTAGGAGAAAGACATATGCCTACTAAGAAAATGATTCTGACCCAGAACCTGGTCTTCAACCTGCCCACCTGCCTTGTGATGACGGTGACGGCCGCCATCGCCAGCGGAGCCGGCTTCAACCCCGGCACGATCATCCAGTATTTCATCGGTCTTGTGGCTATCGATATTCTGGGCTTCGTGATCCCCGTGCAGAAGATCGCCATGGGCATCGGCGCCAGATTCTTCCCCGGCAAGAACCCTATGGCAATGCCGCAGTTCCTGCTGCCCGCCGCGGTGCTGACCGTGATTTTCACCGTGCCCATGACCCTCATCATGACCTTTGTCGGTCTGAAGATGGGCGGCGTGCCGCTGAACATCTACTGGTTCGCCTTCCTTGGCACTCTGCCCTGGATGCTGCTGGCCGCCTATGTCAGCGTGCTGATTTTCCTGCCGCTGAGCATGAAGGTCTCGGGCCTCGACAAGATGGGCCCTCCGCCCCAGAAGTAAAAAACCGAGCAATAAAACCGTTCCGCTCCTTCATCCGTACGGATGAAGGAGCGGATTTTTGAGAGGTATACAAATTGTACCGCACGGGTGGCAGATTGCTGCCCGTACGGCAACACTGGACTTTTTCACAGCCCTCTCTTACGAACAAACTGTGAACTTTCCGAATTCCGTGCTTCCCAGCCCTTGACAAAGCCGGGGAGGAATGATATATTAGCACTCGAAGAGCAAGAGTGCCAACAGCCAGAGGCCGGGAGTGCTAAACGATGGCGATCAGTGAACGGAAAAAGAAAATATTGATCGCGGTCGTGGAAGAATATATCCGTACGGCCGAACCCGTCGGCAGCAAGCACATTGCCGAGCACGCGAAGCTCGGCTGCTCCTCCGCCACGATCCGCAACGAGCTTGCGGAGCTGGTGAACCTGGGCTATCTGGAACAGCCCCACACCTCCGCCGGCCGTGTCCCCACGCCGATGGGCTATCGCCTGTATGTCAACGACATGATGGAGCGGCAGCGCCTGGGCATGGAGGAAAACGAGGAGCTCAACCGCCGTCTCAGCCAGCGGCTGCAGAAGCTGGACGACAGCATCGGCGAGGTCAGCCGTCTGGCCTCGCAGCTGACCGACTATCCGGCCCTGGCCATGACCCGCCAGGCCCCGGTCACGGTGCGGCGCTTCGATATCATCTATGTCGACGCGAACACCTTTATTCTGGTGGTGCTGCTGTCGAACAACGCCGTGAAGAACAAGCTGGTGCGTCTGCCGATCTCGGTGGATGCGAGCATGGTGCAAAAGCTCTCGACACTCTTCAACGCGAGCTTCACCGGCATCCCGGAGGAGCAGATGACCCCGGTGCTGATCCACTCGACCGAGCGGGCGGCCGACGACACGATGGGCCTGAGCGCTGTGATCGCGGCCTTCGCGATCGAGGTGCTGTCCGAGAGCGCGATCCCCACAGCCGTCATCTCGGGTGAGAACCGGCTGCTGAGCCAGCCGGAATTCCGCGACCCGGACAAGGCGCACGAGCTGATGAGCTATCTGTCTGGCGGCGGGCACATCCTCCCCGCGCCGGATAACCTGGCGCCGAATGATGTCAAGGTATTGATCGGGCCGGAGAATGTGGCCGAGGAGCTGAAAAACTCGAGCGTGATCGTCGCCAGCTACGACGCGGGCGACGGCACCAAGGGCCTGATCGGTGTGGTCGGCCCGACAAGGATGGACTACTCCGCCGTGGCCGCCAAGCTCAGCGCGCTGGCCGCCGGTCTCTCCCGCCGTCTCGGCGGAGGGGAGGCGCCCCCCGAGGGGATGCACAACAAGCTGATCATTAAGGGAGATGAACCTGATGGACGATAAAGAAAAGCAGCAGACCGCCGCCGAGGCCGAGGCGGAGGAGACGAAAACGGAACAGCCGGCGGAGCCGGCCGAGTCGGCCGCCGAGGAGCCGAAGGAAGAGAAGGTTCCGGAGCCGAAGGCCGCCGGGAAGAGCGAGAAGAAAATCGACCCCGTCGAGGAGCTCCGCGGCGCGAACGACCGCTATCTGCGGCTGCTGGCCGAGTATGACAACTACCGTAAGCGCAGCCAGAAGGAAAAGGACAGCCTGTACGGCGACATCAAGGCCAACACCGTGACCGCGTTTTTGCCGGTCTATGACAATCTGGTGCGGGCCCTGGCCCAGACCACCGAGGACGAGGCCTACCGCAAGGGCGTGGAGATGATCATGACCCAGTTCGAGCAGACACTGACGAAGCTCGGCGTCGAGAAGATCGAGAGCCTTGGACAGACCTTTGACCCGCAGCTGCACAACGCGGTGATGCACGTCGAGGACGAGACAAAGAGCGAGAATGAGATCGTCGAGGTCTTTCAGGAGGGCTTCCGCCTGGGCGAGCACATCATCCGCTTTGCCATGGTCAAGGTGGCCAATTAAAACATCCGTCAAAACCGGCGTAAGCCGTTTTTAATAAAGTAAACGATGATTAAATGCGGCGAGAGCAGCTGACGAGGAAATCTTCGTCAGATCAAGGCACAAAAACGCGGGAATACTTTGTGTATTTCAAGTTTTTGTAACGCAGATATGGCGAATGATTTGCCGTCAGATGCC
>CACXDT010000052.1 GCA_902766405.1 Oscillospiraceae bacterium | reverse complement strand
ACTATTTGCAAAGATTTATATTCTTTTCCGCTGGGCGCTTCGTGAAGCGCCCCTACGGCAATACCAGACTTTTTTCACAGCCCCTTTTCACGTGAATACAGCTGCGAATAAACACAGTTATACCAACCATACTATTGTCTCGGTCAAGAATGCTCCTCGCGCCTTGCAGCCGCTTTCCAGCCGGTCGTCCACCTATGTTTTAGGATAAGGGGGTACTCTCAAGCCTCGTGGGCTTGCAAGGCATGCTGTCGAGGTTATTTGTCTCGATATTCATTGACCACCGGGGAATCCTTCAGGACGGCCCACCACAGGGGAACGGACATGTAGGGCTCGGTCACAATGGTATTTTCAGGCTGATCCTCGAAGTCAGCGCCTTCCCAGTTCTCAAAATCACCGACTTCCATCCAGAATACGATATCGCAGACGCCAGTGGCGAGCGCGATGCCTCTGGCCGCGCTGGACACATTGACTATTTCGATGTTCATTTCCAGCCGCTTTGCGACTTCTGCAATCAAGGCCGTGTTAAAGCCCAGAGGTTCGCCGCCTTCAGAAATATAGTCCATGGGGGGACGGTCTCCGGTCACAGCCACCTTGATCGTCTTTGCATTCGGAAAGACCTGAGGTTCAATAGCTTCGGGGTCTATTCCCGCAATAACATCCTCAATGTAGGTTTGCGTCATCTCTTCCATGGTACCGTCATTTTTCATATCGGTGATGCATGCGGAAATCTGATCACGCAGTTCAACGTCCTCTCCACGCAGGAGCATGCAGAAGACCAGCATATTGGGATTCATGTAGGGCGGGCGATCCACAATCTGGTCGTTTCTGGATGCGATGTATCTTACCGTGTTCTGATCTGTTTCGAGTACGGCGATATCGCCTCTGTTCAGCGCCATGATCATGTCGGTCATCGTGTCATAGAAAACATATTTGTTGCAGATGCTGTTGACCATGATTTCCTTGAGCACATCATTCAATTCGTCTTCAGTGATATTAAGCTTGGACAACCGGCCAATGTTGCCATACTTCCGAACTGCGCCGGTATCGCTGGCTTCCGCAGCGAAACAAGCAGGCTGGCATGCGAAAAGGGTGATCATAAGCGCGAGAATCAATGCTACAGTCTTCTTCAATGGGTATACCTCCAAAAAATAAAATTGTTGTAATAGAGTGTTTCCGAATTCCCCGGGATGAGGTTTCGGCGCCCTGAATGGCTCTACTCAATAAAGCACCTGACTTATATGGAAACACATGATTACCTTTACAGCTTAATGTTGATGCGGTTTCTCTCATCGGCATAGTGAAAGTCTAACTGCCTGGACATTTTTTTCAGGATCGTCACACCCAGGTTATCCTCTTCCTGCTCAAAGGGATTATAGCGCGCGCCGCCGCAATCAATGTCGATCTGTGTCGCACCGTCCGATTCAGCGTGAGAAATCGACAAGTTCATGTTTACCATTTCCCGGTTGGGATAACAGCGGTTCAGCATTTCATAAATTAACTCCTCGCAGCACATTTGAAGCCGGTAGGTGTGCCTCTGATCCAGCCCGTATTTCTCGCCAAAGTTCTGTATGCCGCCCTGAAGCTGCATAAGGTCAAAATCCCGATGGGTGATTTCGTAGGTGAAATACTTGATCTTGTGGATAAATGACACGGTCTTTTCCCGCTTCGGCGCGTCAAAGATCTCCGCGGGCGTTCCCTGCTCATAGATACTGCCGTCAGCGAAGAAGAGAACGCGATCGGCAACTTCGCGAGCGAAGTTCATTTCGTGGGTCACAATCAACATGCCAAGATCCCGCTTCGCGAGCATCCGGATTACGGCCAGCACCTCGCCCACCATCGTGGGATCCAGGGCGCTGGTTGGCTCATCGAACAGCAGCACCTTCGGCTCCATCATCAGGCAGCGGCAAATCGCGATGCGCTGCTGCTGTCCGCCGGAGAGCACCGTGGGCCAGGCATGGGCGCGGGAGGAAAGACCCACCTGACGCAGCAGCTCCATGGCCTTTTCTTCCGCCTGCTCCCGTGGCATATGGAGGATGTGCGTCGGCGCCAGGCACAGGTTATCCATCACGTCCATCTCGGAAAAAAGGTGAAATTTCTGGAACACCATGCCCATGCTGCGGCGAATCTCGTCCACCCTGGCGCCATTTGCGGTGATCTCCTGTCCGTCGATGAACACTTGCCCCGCATCCGGCTTCTCAAGAAGGCACAACGAACGCAGGAACACGCTCTTGCCGCATCCGGATCCGCCGATAATGGCAATGCGTTCGCCCTGTTCCACCGTCAGATCGATGCCTTTCAGCACATCCAACGAACCGAAGGACTTTTTCAGGTCCCTCACTTCAATCAGACTCATGTCTCCTCCCCTCGCTTTCTCTGCTTGAGCCTGTCCGACAGCGCGAACAGGCCGAACACGATGTAGGACAGGGCAAGGTAAATCAGCATGCCAATGATGATGGTCAGTAACGGCTGCATGGTCCTGGAGGCTGTGTTATTGATGACCCGGGTCAAATCTGTGATGGTCACGTAGCCCACCACGCTGGTCCACTGGATCAGGTTCACGATCGTGGACTGGTAAACCGGCTTTGCGATGCGCAGCACCTGGGGCAGCATGACCAGGCGGAAGGTGTTCCAGGCGGAGAAACCGAGCGTCCGCGCGGCTTCAGCCTGTCCGTGATCGGCGGCCTCCAATGCCGAGCGCAGCAGTTCCGCCACATGGGCGGACACGTTCAGCGAGAAGGTGATGACCGCCACCATGACCGGCGCAATCTTCACCCGCGCAAACACGCCGTAGTATAGCAGGAGCAGCAGCATCAAAACCGGCGTGCCCCGCAGGATGGCGATGTACACCGAGGCGATGCTCCGCACCGCAGGGTTCTTGCGCGTGCGCAAAAGGCAGATCACCGCGCCCAACACCGTGCCCAGCACCAGCGCCAGCGCGGAGATTTGGACCGTGATCCATAAACCACTGAGGATGGTCTTCCAGGAACCGCCCTGGATGAGGATTTTGTAGAGCTTATCGCCCAAGCTCATTGAGCTTCCCCCTTTCTTTTAGGAACTGTATTGAAATAAGTTGTGCAAAGCTGGCGTAGGATTTTTCGTCTGTAGCAAGGCGGAAAAGCGCAGAAATACTTTAGTATTACTGGGCTTTCGCGCCTATTTTCCTTCGACCCTTGACATCAAACAGACCATCTCCACGTGGCTTGTTCTCGGGAACATATCCACGGCTGTGACGTTTTTCAATTCATATCCGAAGTCGTTGAAACGCAGAATATCCCTTGCCAGCGTGGCCGGATTGCAGGAGACATAGACGATCCGGTCGGGCAGCATCGAGGCAACGGCGGCAATGGCCGATTCCTGCATGCCCTTGCGCGGGGGATCGACAACAACCACCCCCGGCCTCATACCGCGATCGGCGAGCAGTTTCGCGGCCTCACCGGCGTCGGCACAGAGAAATTCCACGTTGGAAATGCCGTTGATAAGCGCGTTCCGCCGGGCATTCTCCACAGCTTCGGGGACGATCTCTGCGCCGATGATCTGACCGCCCTTCTCGGCGAGACACAGACTGATCGTTCCGGCTCCGCAGTACAGGTCAAAAACCAGGTCACCGCCGGAGAGCGAGGCATACTCGACAGCCCGTTTATACAGCCGCTCGGCCTGCGGCGGATTGATCTGAAAAAAGGCCTGCGGAGCAATGACAAAGCGGTTGCCACAGAGTATATCTGTGATTTCCGCTTTGCCCCACAGCGTATAAAAGCTGCCGGAAAGCACAGTGTTGCCGGTTGTTTTGTTTACGTTCAGTACAATGCCGGTGAGCTCCGGGCAGCTGCTTCTCATGGCGTGCACCAGCGCCTGCGTCTCGCCGCCGAAGCCTCCGGTGGCTACGATCACGGCGACGGCATCCTCGGTGTGCCATGCCCTGCGGCAGAAGATATGCCGCACAAGCCCCTTGCCGCTCAGCTCGTCATAGGCGGGCAGCTTTCTCTCATGCATAAAGCTGATCAGTGCGGCGGCGACCCGGTCAGACAGTTCGTTTTGGATGAGACAACGCTTAACCGCGATCAGCTCGTGGCTGCGCTCACGGTAAAAGCCCGAGCAGGGGAGTCCATCCACCTCTGCCACAGCAAAAATACCCTTGTTGCGGTAACGTGTGATCGACTCGCTGCCGATGATCTCCTCACAGAGGGTTGTCTGTCTGCCGATGTGCGTAAGCGCGTCGTTGACACGGCCCAGCTTGAAGCGCAGCTCCTCGGCATAGGACATATGCCATAGATCACAACCGCCGCATTGTGTGAAGAAGGGACACTGTGCGGTGAGACGCTCAGCCGAGGGGCTCAGATTCTCTTCTCCGCGCGCATAGATGGCGCTGGCCGTCACCTTGACGAGTCGGATCGTCCAGCGTTCGCCGACGATTGTGCGTGGAACAAAAACAGCGCGTCCGTCGATCCGACATACACCGTGCCCCTCGGAAGAATAGCCCTCGATGAAAACCGTATACAATTGATTCTTTTTCAGCTGCAGCATGGGTTGTACTTTATCACCTTTTGTATCTGATCAATTGTCAATGGCATCCAGTAGCAACGGTTCGCAAGCCGGTTTATTTTTTGAAGCTGTCCTTCAGCGCAACGGCGCGGTTGAACACCAGGTGCTCGCTCGTCGCGTCGCGGTTGTCGAGGACAAAGTAGCCCTGGCGCATGAACTGGAAGCCCTCGGCGTTCTGGGCGCGCGCCGGCATCGGCGCTTCGGCGAGACTGCGCTCGACCTTGCAGCCGTGCAGGATCTCGAGGCTGTTGGGGTTCAGGCAGTCGAGGAAGTTCTTGTCGGGGCCGTCGGGCTCGGGATCGGCAAAGAGATAGTCGTACAGGCGAACCTCGGCGTCGGCGCAGTTGTTTGCGTCGACCCAGTGGATCGTGGCGCCCTTGACCTTGCGTCCGTCGGCGGGATCGCCGCCGCGGCTCTGCGGGTCGTACTCGCAGAAAATCTCGGTCACATTGCCGTTTTCGTCCTTGGCGCAGCCCGTGCAGGTGACCAGATAGGCCCCCTTCAGACGCACCTCGTACCCGGGGTGCAGGCGCTTGTATTTCGGGGCGGGGATCTCCATGAAGTCCTCGGCCTCGATCCACAGCTCGCGCGAGAACGAGACCTGGCGTGTGCCGGCCTCGGGGTCAAGCGGGTTGTTTTCGATCTCCAGCAGCTCGCTCTGTCCCTCAGGATAATTTGTGACGGTCAACTTCACAGGGTGCAGCACAGCCATCACACGCTTGGCATGAGCGTTCAGATCGTCGCGCAGGCAGCTCTCGAGCAGGGCCCAGTCGACCGTGGAGTCGACCTTGCTGACGCCGATGCGCTCGCAGAACTCGCGGATCGAGGCCGAGGTATAGCCGCGGCGGCGCAGACCGCAGAGCGTCGGCATCCGGGGATCGTCCCAGCCCGAGACGCGCCCCTCCTCGACCAGCTGGCGCAGCTTGCGCTTGCTCATCACGGTATAATTGATGCCAAGACGGGCAAACTCGATCTGACGCGGCTTGATGCCGGGGATCGAGACATTCGATACCACCCAGTCGTACAGCGGGCGGTGCGCCTCATATTCGAGAGAGCAGAGGGAGTGCGTAATGCCCTCGAGCGCGTCCTGGATCGGGTGGGCGAAGTCGTACATCGGGAAGATGCACCACTTGTCGCCCTGGCGGTGGTGGTTGATATAGCGGATGCGGTAGAGCACCGGGTCGCGCATGTTGAAATTGCCGCTCTCCAGGTCGATTTTGGCGCGCAGGGTGTACTTTCCCTCGGGGAACTCGCCGGCGCGCATGCGCTCGAACAGGTCGAGGTTTTCCTCCATCGGGCGGTCACGCCAGGGGGAGATCGCGGGGTGTGTCGTATCGCCGCGGTATTCTCTGAACTGCTCCGGGGTCAGCTCGCAGACGTAGGCGAGGCCCATTTTGATCAGCTCGATGGCGTATTCATAGGTCTGCTCAAAATAGTCCGAGCCGTAAAACAGCCGATCGCCCCAGTCAAAGCCCAGCCAGTGGATATCCTCCTGGATGGCATTGACATACTCGGTGTCCTCCTTGGCGGGGTTCGTATCGTCAAAGCGCAGGTTGCAGATGCCGCCGAAGTGCTCCGCCGTGCTGAAATCGATCGTCAGGGCCTTGCAGTGGCCGATGTGCAGGTAGCCGTTGGGCTCGGGCGGGAAACGGGTGTGGATCTGCATGCCGTAGCAGCGGTTTCCCTCGGACAGATCCTCCTTGACAAAGGCCTCGATAAAGTTTCTGGTCTCTTCCATGCTCTGAATTCTCCTTGAAAGCCGTCATATATGGGATATGACGGCAGTATTGACAGCGGTATTATATATGAAGCAATCGTAAAATACAATAAAAACTAAGAAATTTCTCTTGTCAAAATTGGTTGCATCAATTATAATTGAACAAAATGAAATTAAAAAGGAGATCATGATATGCTTGATACCTATGATATTGTCATCATCGGCGGGGGAGCCGCCGCCGCGTCCGCCGTTCTGACGGCAAAGAACCGCGGCAAGACCACGGCAGTCGTTTTAAACCCGGTCGAGACCACGAGCCTTTATAAGGCCGAGTGGATCACCAACTACCCCGGTGTCGAGCCGCTCAGCGGAAAGGAGCTCAGCGAGCGCTTCGACCGGCAGATCCGCGAGAATGCCACCGATGTCATCGAGGGCCGTGCCTTGAATGTGATGCCGATGGACGCCCTCTTCGGCGTGGCCGTCGGCAACGATTTCTACATGGGCCGCAGCCTGATCATCGCCGCCGGCATTACCCGGGAAAACCTCTACACCGGTGAGAGCGAGTATCTCGGCCGCGGCGTCAGCTACTGCGCCACCTGTGACGGGATGCTCTACCGCGGCAAGACCGTGGCCGTGATCGGCAATGGGCACGAGGCGAAAGAGGACGCCGACTTCCTCGAGGGCATCGGCTGTCAGGTCATCCGGCTGGAGCAGAACGGCAAGTATGAGATCAGCGGCGGACTGAAGGCCGACACGGTCAGCTTCAAAGGCGAGGAGTACAAGGCCGACGGCATCTTCATCATCAAGGATACAGTCTCGGTCACGCGCCTGGTGCCGGGCCTCCAGTACGAACAGGGCGGCATCGTGGTCGACCGGCACATGGCCACCTCGGTTCCGGGTGTCTTCGCCGCCGGCGACTGCACCGGCAGGCCCTATCAGCTCGCCAAGGCCGCGGGCGAGGGCAACGTCGCCGCGCTCAGCGCTGTGGATTACCTGGCGGGGAAGAAGTAAACGAGAGCACCGTTTGCGTGTGCGAAAGAACCAGAAATTGTGGTTTCTGCCGTAGGGGCGGCTATTAGCCGCCCGGCGATAAAAAAATAGTTTGTTGCCTGAAATGTTGGGCGAATTCGTATCATTGAACGAAATTGCCCAACATTTGTATACCTATAGGTTGTGCAGCGCGGGCGGCTATTAGCCGCCCCTACATCATTTACGGCATTTTTGCCACGGTATAGATTCCGAATCGCGTCATCTCAAACCCCGCCTCACGAAACGCGGTGCTGTCGTCCCAAGGGGAGAGAATATAGATACGCCCGGCATCCGGGTTATGCGTGTCAATGCCAAAGCGCCAGCGGTCGAAGCTTGCTGCGTCGAGATAGGCGGCCGGATAGCGCTTGTAGCTGACCGTCCCGCGAAAGCGCTCGGTAGGCGTCTGCGTATAAAACAGTACGCGGGGGTATTTCACGGTGTCGCTGACCGTGACGATGCTGCCATCGTCCGGGATTGCCGCGAGGGCTTCCTCCAGCCCCTCGCCGAAGTTGTAGTCCATCGTCCGGCGGTAGTCTGTGAAGTAGTATTGTTCAAAAAAGGCGAAAAACAGGAGATATACCGCCAGTACCGCGACGAGCAGCGGCTTCCATCGTCCGCACAGCCAGTCGAGACCGCGAGCGGCGAGCAGAATCAGCGGGAAGAACAGGATGTTGACGCGGTTCACGTTCACATGGATCAGCAGCCCCAGCAGCAGTCCGGCCAACAGATTGGCAAGGATCAGCACGTTTTCGGGTTCTTTTTTAAGCTTTATAAGGCAAACGATCAGCCCCGCCAGCGAAAACGGCAGCGTGATCGGGTACAGCAGCCCGAAGCTCCCGGCTGTGTTCCAGGCCAGACCGTCGGACTGGGTGATAAGGATCTGCATCAGATTCCTGAAATTTTCCGGGATCGAGCGGAAGGACATCTCCCCCGAGCGGAAGTAAAGCAGCTTTGGAATGGAGAAAAACGGTGTGCGAATTTCGCCGATCCGATCAAGATTGACCGCTAAAAACAGCAGCAGCGGCGCGGCGAAGACCGACAGAATGGCACACGACAGAAGCAGCCAGCGGTTAAACCTTAGCTTTTTCCACATGGCAGCGGCAATGCACTCGATCAGCAGGATCAGCGGCACGAAGGGCCAGATCGTGGCATAGGCGTAGAGACTTAAGCCGTAGCAGAGCGCCGACAGGGGATAACAGCGTTCATCGTCCAGCCCCCGCACGAAGAAATACAGGGCGAACAGCAACAGCCCCGGCGCTAAGTTCGATTCAAGGCCCCAGCGGCTCAGCAGGATGTGCCAGGGGCACAGTGCCGTCAGCAGCAGGCACAACAGACCGGCGCGCTCACCCCAGAGCCGCCGGCCCAGCAGGAACACGACCCACAGGCTCAGCAGCGCCATGAGCAATTGCGGCAGGCGGATCACCCAGACCTTCAGCCCAAAGAGAGCGATCCAGGGGATCATCAGATAGGTTTCCAGCGCGTTCATGCCGCTGCCCCATGCCGTCAGATATACCGGGAAACGATATCCCGCGGTGTCCATACCGCTGTGCAGCAGGCTCCAGGCCTCGTAGCCGGCAAAGGCTTCGTCCTGGTTCAGCCCGCCCGGCACCTCGCCGAACAGCCACAGCCGCGCCAGCAGTCCCAGCAGAAGGATGAGCCATGGGGCTATGCGGCGCAGATTCATTTTTGAAACGGTCAAGCTCTTCACCGGCTTTCGTGATTCTTTTGTACTTATATCGTGATTATATCCCCAAAAACTGATCCTGTAAAGCTTGGGCAACACCGCACAATTCGCCTTCGGCATCTTCTGGAAAATCTGCGCCCTGATTTCGTCACTTTTTCTTGCAATACACAAAGTATTT
>CACXDT010000051.1 GCA_902766405.1 Oscillospiraceae bacterium | reverse complement strand
GTATCAACATACTATTTGATGCTTTTCATGGCTGTGCCCCCCTTTGGGCACCGGGAAATTACACAATTTCGATCCGGCATTCTCGTCTAAAACGCTGAAACTTCCGGTCGAATATGGACAAAACGGATGTTCGATGTTATCATTTTTCACTGTGTTCCCCAAAAACAAAGTGAGGCGAATGACCTTGAATGATATCATCTATGCCGGCAGACACAGCATCACGCTGGATGTTTCCCGCCATTTCCACAACACCTGGGAGCTGGTCTACTGCACCGGCGGCAACGGAACCTTTCTCTTTGACGGTCTGGCACTGTCCTACGTCCAGGGCGATGTGGTCGTGATCCCGCCGATGGTGCCCCACACGAACCGCAGCGACGAGGGCTTTACCAACATCCATCTCAATCTCTCGGACGCGGTGCTGGCCTTCAGCCAGCCGATGCTGGTCCGGGACGACAGCAACGGCTTCATTCTTGACGCCTTCAACGCCGCCTACTTCCACTACCAGAAGCGGGAGGAGGAGCCGCTACTGCTGTCGGCCTACGGGAGTCTGATCGCGGCGCACATTCTAACGCTCGCGCGTCAGAAGCGCAGCTACAGCAAAATCATCACCGAGATCGAGAGCACCATCATCCGCAACTACGCGGACTATAACTTTGAGCTGGACAGCTATCTCAGGGCGCTGCCCTTCAGCTATGACTATCTGCGCAAGCTGTTTAAAAAGGAGCTCGGGATCACGCCGCACCAGTACCTGGCCGACCTGCGGCTGCACAGCGCCGCGGACCTGCTGTACAGCGGTGAGGCAAACTACAGCGTCTCGGAGATCGCGCTGCTCTGCGGTTTTCGCGAGCCGCTGTACTTCTCGCGCATGTTCAAGAAGAAATACGGCGTCTCGCCGAGCTATTACGTACCGGAGCGCCGCCAGGCACTCAGTGAGTCACCGACGGACTCGGACAGTACAAAAATCAGGCTCTGAGTATTTCTGTGTAACACAGCACAAAGGGCGCAACGCCCTTGGCGTCGTTCTCGACGACGGGCTCGGAAATGTAATAGGCAAAGCTGCCGTCGCGGCGGCGGTTGTTCTCGGGGCCGAGCCCGGCCACGAGGCAGATACCGCCGAGTGTCAGCGCATCGCCGTTAAAAGTCAGATACTTATCCACAATGCCGTTGAAGGTCTTCCGGCCTTTGGCGGCATATTCACTGTCCAGCACACCGAGGCGCGCCCCCTTGAGCATGGCATAGGCCAGCATGGCGCTGCCGCTGGTCTCGAGGTAGTTGCCCTCGCGCCCGCCCTGATCGACGACCTGGTAGTACATGCCGGTCTCGGGATCGGCATAGCGGGCGGCGCCGGCCATCAGCTCGCGGAAAAAGGCTTTGAGCGCCTCGGCCTCGGGCAGCAGCTCGCAGAGGTCGGCCAGAGCAACCGTCAGCCAGCCCATCGAACGCAGCCAGAAGCTCTGCGAGCGTCCGGTCTCCTTATCCGCCCAGAAGGCGCTGCGGGAGGCATCGTAGCCGTGATAGCACAGGCCCTTTTCCTCATCGAACATCTTCTCACGCACCGTGGCGATCTGGCGGAGCACGTCGCCGCAGTCGCCGCTGCCGAAGTTCTGCTCGTACATGGCCGAGAAGACCTGCGCCATATAGATGCCGTCGAGCCAGACCTGGTTGGGATAGATTTTCTTATGCCAGAAGTTGCCCTCAACCGTGCGGGGCTGACGCAGCAGCTGGCCGTGGAGGCGCTCCGCGGCGAGCCGATATTTCTCGTCCCCGTAGGCGCGGTAGAGCGCAAAGAGCACGCGGCCCTCGTTGATGTTGTCAAGATTATAGCTGGCCTCGTCATAGCTTTTGATTGAGCCGTCGGGAGAGAGAAAATAGTCCACATAGTCACGGACAAATTCGCGATAGCGCGCATCGCCGCGGATCTCGGCCATCGAGAGCAGAGCTGTCAGCATGCAGCCGTCGATATAGTTCCAGCTGGCCCCCTTGCCCTGTCGCACCGCCTCAATATTCCAGGCGGGCGCCTCCGGCGTAGAGCGCTCCACCAGCGCGTCGATATATCTGTCGATCTTTGTGGCGTCCATGGTCATTCCTCCGTAACTTCTCCGCAGTTCACCGGGATCAGCGCGTCGCCCTCCTGTCCGGTGAGCGTGACATTTTTGATCCGCACGCGCTGGACGTTCTCGAGATACAGCCCCAGGCGGCAGCGCTCCTTGGCAAAGTTCTCCATGGCGGGGATGCCGGGCTTTGCGTCGGGCGCAAAGCCGATATTCACGTTTTCAAAACAGACCTCGCCGATCGGCGCCTCGGGCAGACCGTCGATATAGCAGGCGGCCACCTGCGCCCCGGTGCAGTCGATATCCGAGAAGTGGAAGGAGCCGAGATAGGGCGTCCTCTCGTCAATCGGGAGCTTTTCCCGCGACCAGACATATTCGCTGTAGCGATCGGGATCGCAGCAGTTATACCACATATTAATGACGAAGGGTGTCAGCACGTCCTCCATCCGGATGTGTGAAAAACGCACGCCGTCGATGCGGCTGTCCTCGCCGCGGCCGCGGCGGGTCTTGATGCGCAGCCCCCGGTCGGTGCCGCGAAACCAGCACTGACTGCAGCTGAGCTCCCGCACGCCGGCGCCGATCTCGCTGCCAAGCGTCACAGCTCCATGGCCGAACTCCATCAGGCAGTTGCGAACCGTGTGGCGGATCGCCGGCTGCTTCAGCTTGCGGCCAAGCTCGATCTTGCCGGATTTGATGGCGATGCAGTCGTCGCCGACAGACAGACGGCAGCCGATGATATTCACGCCGTCGCAGCCCTCGGGGTCGATGGCGTCGGTGTTCGGGCTCTTCTTCGGGGCCGTCACGCGGACCTGATAGAGGGAGACATTCTTACTGTAATAGGGGTGGAACTGCCAGGACGGCGAGTTGCAGCCGTGGATGCCGTGAATCACGACATCGCGGCAGCGGTTGAGGAACACGAGGCGCGGCCGGGCCGCGGGCAGCTCGCGGAACACCTGCCACCAGTCGCTGTTCTGGGCGTTGCCGTCGACACAGCCGGGGCCGATGATCCGGATATCCTCGGCATACGAGGCCGTCAGCAGAGACTGATACATGTCCATCTCGTTGCCCTCGAAGCCCGCGAAATAGACCTCCCTGCCGGAATTGAGATCGCAGAGGCTGGTTGGAATGCGCGGATAAGCGCTTCGGTCGGTGGTACCGAGCAGGTGTGCGCCCTCGGCAAACTCGAGCGTCATATGGCTGTGCAGCGAGAGCGGCGCGGTCAGATACTCACCGGCCGGGAAGTACAGCCGCCCACCGGCGGGCAGATTGTCGATCGCGGCGCGGATGGCGCTCGTGTCGTCGGTAACACCGTCGCCCACGGCCCCAAAGCCGCGCACGTTGAGCGCGCAGGTCTCCGTACCCGTAGTGAAAGTCAGACTGTCCTCTGTGCCATCCTCAAATCGGAGCAGCAGATTGTATTGGGTATCCGGCTTCAGGGCAAACAGAGAGAAGACATTGCTGTCAAATCTCCCGCGCTCAGCGCCGTCGAGCAGCACGGTAAAGGCACTCGGCGCATAATACGGCCGGTAATTATCAAGTTCAAAGCAGGCCGAGCTCGGCCCGATATAGAGTGAACGAATCATGGCTATCGATCCCCTTATTTCGTTCTTTTGCGTGCATCGCTCACAATACGCAGCCACAGGTGGCGGAGCCGAATCATGCCGAGATCGACCAGCAGATAGAGCAGGCCAAAGAGCAGAGGCTCGACGCCGAGTACGGCTACACCCTCTTCCCCACCGGTCAGACGGATCAGAATGAGGTTTAACACATTGTAGAGCATCACGACGATCGCAAGCACGACAAAGGCGTACAGGATATTCAGCGGAAAGCTGGCATAGCCCTTATGGGGGAACATCATCCAGCGATCGTTGCCGTCCTCCGTCGCAGCCAGATGCCGCAGGGCGTTATTTGTCAGCAGATCGGTGACGACACCCATGCCGATGCCCATGATGACCAGGTTATCGAGGACATTGGGCACATAGTACGCAAGGCCCCAGTAAAAGAAGAAGCAGACCGCGGCATTAAACCAGTACTTTACCAGGATCGCCTTCACGTTGTCAGACAGGCGGAGACCCCGGTGCGAGCGGTATTTGTTCAGCTCCTCGCGAGAAACCTGGGGGGAGTTCTCTTCGTTAGCCTCGGCCAGATCACGCACGGCCTGGGAATGCAGCTTATAGTAATCCGCCGCACTGCGCGCGCGATCCGCTGGTTGTTTTGTTTTCTTTGCCATGGTTTTCTAAGATGGGGAGGCGATTTGCCTCCCCATTTTTCCTTTTGTCGGTGAAGAACAACGACAGAAGCGATTCTGTCTTATTCCTCGATTTCGATGGCGCCAAGCTTGCCGTTATCCTGCACCTCAACCGAGGTCTTGATGCTGCGCAGGACCTTGGCGTAGACAGGCAACAGGGCCACGAGTGCGGTGCCGATCACGAGCGTGATGATATGCGTGCGCAGCATGCTCTGGGCGCGCAGGATGTAATCCTCGGGCGCTATGGGATTTTCCGCACGGGTCAGCGCAATATGGATAAGACGGCTGTACTGCACATCACTGAAGATGATAATGGCGATCATCACCAGCATCAGCACAAGCATGGCTATGTTGGGCTTCTTGCGCCGCGGGAACGCATTCAGGAAGCAGACGAAGAACAGCATGCTCAGCAGCATCGTCACGAAGCCGAGAAGACCCATGTTCGGCCCCTGAATACGGGCCGTGGTGTGGGAGACGTAGGTCAGATTCAGCGAATAGATCAGAAACGCAGCGATGAACGCGATCATCGCAATGATCTGGGGCCGACGCTTGAGCGAAACGACGAGCTTACGCAGAAACTCCGGCATATTCGACACGTTTTTCTTGTCGCTCATTTCTTATCCTCCCCCCAGATCGCGTTGGTGGTCTCCTTATCGAAGAAGTGCTTGCGCTTGAAGTTGACCATGACGGTATCGCCGGGCTTATACTGGCACCAGCCGTGCAGCTTGGCGGTGATCCTGTCGCTGGCCGAGGCGGAACCGCCGATATGTCCGTGCACCAGGGTGTTCATACCGAGGTTCTCGTTGGAGAAGACCTTGACAGGGATATCGCCGCCCTCGACAATGTTCTCCGGGCGGACGCCGAGCGTGATCTCCTTGCCCTCATAGGCGGCGAGGATCGCCTTCTCCTCGGCTGTCAGCGCGGTCTTGAAACGCTCGCCGACAAGCGTGCCGTTCTGCACACGCACAGTAAAGAAGTTCATCGGCGGCAGACCGATAAAGCTGGCCACGAAAATGTTGGCCGGGCGGTCGTACAGCTCGATCGGGGTGCCAATCTGCTGGACATGGCCCATCGACATGCAGACAATGCGGTCGGCCAGAGTCAGAGCCTCGGTCTGGTCGTGGGTGACGTATAGCATCGTCGCCTCGAGCCGCTTATGCAGCAGCAGGATCTCGCGGCGGGTGGCGCCGCGGAGCTTCGCGTCGAGGTTACTCAGCGGTTCGTCAAACAGGAAGAGCTTCGGGTTGCGGACGATGGAGCGGCCCATGGCCACACGCTGGCGCTGGCCGCCGGAGAGCTGCGAGGGCTTTTTGTTCAGCTGCGCCGTGAGGTCGAGAATCTCGGCCGCGGCGAGCACCTTTTTATGGATGACATTGGGGTTCTCCTTGCGCAGCGTCAGCGAGAAGGCCATATTTTCATAGATCGTCATATGGCCGTAGAGCGCATAGTTCTGGAACACCATGGCCATGTCTCTGTCCTTCGCGGGCGCGGCGGTGATATCCCTGCCGTCAAGATACAGCTTGCCGGAGCTGATGTCCTCGAGACCGGCGATCATACGAAGCGTCGTGGACTTTCCACAGCCGGAGGGGCCGACAAGAACGATGAATTCGCCGTCCTCGACCTTCAGGTTGAAATCGTGAACTGCCTTGACATTGTTGTCATAGACTTTTTCGACATGCTCTAAGCGTAAATTAGCCATACGATCCCTCCTCAGCCCTTCTTCGCTTCCAGGGAAGCCATGTGCTCGGAAAGCTCGCGGCAGCGCTGGAGCCCGATCACACCCGAGGCAATGCAGCAGGCGCCGGAAGCCGCAAGGTAGATAATGACGCGCACATGCTGTGCCGCATCCATAACGCGCGTCGTGACGCTGCCAACGGTGACCTCCGCGGCGGCGGCCTGCGCCGGCAGCCAGAAGATGCGGACGATCTGCAGCAAACCGAGAACGATCAGCGCAAAGGCATACTCGCGCTTATAGTTCTTGATGCCCTCGGACGAGAGGAAGGTCGCAAGAAGGAACAGGATATTATATATAATGGAAACGCCGATGCGATATTGATAGTAGAAGTTGCCCACCGTATGGGAAACGTCTGCTTCGTAGATGTTGATAAAATAGAGGACGTCAAAAACGATGGCGATGATGGCAAGATTGGCGCAGAGGCTGTTTTTTACAAAACGCATTCTGTCGCGCTTGATTTGCAGCTCTTCGTTCATGCCGTAACCCCCTTTCCGGCCTCGATGAGTCCGGTCTCTTCTTTCATCAGACGGAACTTCCAAATGAGATTGGCGATCAAGAGCACATTGGCCAGGATCGCAATGCCAAAGACAAGCGTGTGGATATCGAACCAGAAGGTCGATTCCGTATAGAAGGTGTGGCGTTTGTCGGCGAAATCCTTGAGCGCCGCAAAGTCCACCTCGTTGAGGTACTGCGCTTTGAAGGCGAGGATCTGTCCGCGCGCCCAGACCGCAACGGCGACATTGGCGATGGCGTTGACGGCCACGGCGCAGATATTGCCGATATAGTAGCGGCGGCGGATGTGGGTGCTGGTGATGAACAGCAGCACCGAGGCCAGGATCAGAGCGATCGAGGCATGCAGGAACTGCTTGTTGAAGCCCTGCATATCATAGTAGATCATGGCACCGGCCACAGGGTTGCGCTCAGGCTTATCCGGATTGCGGATCGTAAAATACAGAGAGTCGTACAGGTCGGTCATGATCCCGAGCGCATAGAGAAAGACCAGCACGCTTGCAATCAGCACAAGCAGGCAGACCGCCTTCTGCAATTTCATCTGTTTCTTATACATAGTGACCTCCCGAAGTACATTCTCTGTGCCCGGGGAGAGCCAAGGCCCTCCCCGGTCGCCGTGGGTCACACGGCTTTACAGAAAATTGAATGGTTTTGCCTGTGGTTCAGGCCGCTGCCTGCAGGTCTTCATAGTACCACTGCAGATCTTCCCAGGCGACTTCCTTAATGTCGAGGTAGGTCTCGCCCTTCATGCCGACAGAGACGGTCTCGACAGCCTCTTCCGGAGAGGCATAGCCCTCGAGCGTCAGACCGCTGACAATCAGGTCGACCAGAACGTTGACCTTGTCGTCGCCCTTCTGGGAGCTGAAATCGTTGGTGAGCTGCTGCAGGCCGGAGAGCGTGTCGTTATCGGTCTTGGTGGTGGGCAGCACGGTGGGCACGGAGGTGTACCAGCTATCCTCGGTGATGGCGAGCTCGGGGTGCTTGATGGTGCCGAGGCCAATCGCGTTGGAGATGTAACCGGCGCCTTCACGTCCGGCGGCGGTGGTGCACTGGAACTCAAAGGCCTGGCTCTTGACGAAGCTCAGCGTGGAGCCCAGGTACTGACGGGCGTAGTTGGTGTAGTTGCCGTTGGCCTTTTCCCAAAGCTCGGCGTAGGTGACATCAGCGATCTCGGGCATCTGCGTGCCGTTGAAGTTGAAGGTCACATAGCTGCCGTCGGCATTGGTCTTGATGAATTCATCGGGGCCGTAGGTCAGGGTGATCATGCCCTCGGGGCTGTAGGCGTAGTCGATCAGAGACAGGGCGGCGTTGAGCTTGTCCTCGTTGCCCGCCACACCGGCGACGGAGATGCCCCAGCCGTCGGTCTTGACAGAGCGCCAGGACTCGGTGAAGCGCATGTAGACACCATTGGGATCGGTGCCGTCATACCAGCGGGCGACGGGAACCATGACGGCCATGTACTTCTCACCGGCAGCGGCATCGAGAACACCGCTCTCGTTGTAGATGGTCTGGGTCTGGTTGTAGTCATAGTGCATGAAGCCAAGATCGTTCTCGAGATAGGTCTTGGTGCTCTCCTCCTGCTTGTTGACGAAAGCGGCAGAGATCAGGCCTTCCTCGACCAGGGTGTGCATGCGGGCAAGCGCTTCATAGGTGTCGGTCTCCATACGGGCGTCGTGCAGCTGGCCGTCCTCGCCGACGAACAGGTAATCCTGGCGGGACTCGAGGCCGCGGACACCGAAGAGATGGCCGGCGAAGCGGAACATATCGACGCGGCGCTGGTTGTTGTTGTCCTCACGGGTGAAGAGTCCCTGTACGGTATCGGTGCCGTTGAGAGTCTGGGGGTTCGCAACGACGCAGCGGAGCAGGGCGACGAGCTCGTCAGCGTCCCAGGCGGCGTTCTGGCCGCAGAAGAGGTTGGAACGCTCGGTGCCATAGTAGCCGTCGTAGGCCTTGTCGATGTACTCGCGCAGCATGTTGACTGCGGCGACACCGTCGAGCTCACCGGCGGCGTTCATGTTGGCGACAATGTTGCCGGCCGCGTCATAGTTCTTGCTGATGGTCTCGACAGCCGAGCCGTCGGGCGTGACAACGTCGATATCAATGCTGCCGGAGGTGGGCATGTAGGGCTCGTAAGCGGGCGCGGCGAGCTTCTTGCAGGCATCGGCGGTGAATTCGCCCTCGCCGTCGAGGAGCTTCTTGACCCAGTCAACACGCATCAGGAGCATACGCTCGATGTAGTTGACACCGTCAAAGTAGGGGCTGAAGTAGATGGCACCGGTGTCCACGTTACCGGTGATGGACAGGCGGACGATGGGGTTTGCTTCCAGATAGGCTTTGAAGCTGGGCATGATGTCCAGATAGTCAGCCAGGTTGACCAGGCTGCCGGCCACGCCGTATTCGGACAGGGTGGCAGCGGTGCCGCTGATCATATCGACCTCACCGAGGCGGTCCTTCCAGTACTCGAATTCCTTCGCAGCGCTGTTGCCCTGATACTTGTTCTCGAACGTGACGCCGAGGACTTTCTCAGCTTCCACCCAGGTGGGCTTCAGGTCGCCGGTATTGTAGGTTTTGCCGTCGGCCAGGGTGATGCCTTCGCC
>CACXDT010000050.1 GCA_902766405.1 Oscillospiraceae bacterium | reverse complement strand
TCCACCAACATGTCCAAGGAGGACATCGACAAGGCCGTCAAGGAGGCCGAGATGTACGCCGCCGAGGACGCCAAGCGCAAGGAAGAGATCGACGTGCGCAACCAGGGCGACCAGATGGTCTATCAGACCGAGCAGACCCTGAAGGACATGGGCGACAAGCTCGACGCCGCCGACAAGGGCGAGGTCGAGAGCAAGCTCCAGGCGCTCAAGACGGCGCTGACCGGCACCGACACCGCGGCTATCAAGTCCGCCACCGAGGAACTGACCCAGGCCTTCTACAAGGTCTCGGAGAAGCTGTACCAGGCCAACGCCGCGCAGGGCGCCCAGGGCCAGGGCTTCAACCCCGGCCAGGCCGGCGGCCCGACCGGCGGCAACAACGGCGGCCAGGACTACTATGACGCCGACTACACCGTCGTGGACGACGACAAAAAGTAATCCAATCATTGAATTGTAACAGTCATTTTGAGCCGGAGCATCTCCGGCTCAAAACGCATAGACGGAGAAGGAATTTTCCGCCCGAGGAGTAGACAATATGGCAGAAAAACGCGATTATTATGAGGTTCTGGGTCTGCAGAAGAGCGCCTCGAACGACGAGATCAAAAAGGCCTACCGCAAGCTCGCCAAGGAGAACCACCCCGATCTGCACCCCGGCGACAAGGCTGCCGAGGAGCGCTTCAAGGAGATCAACGAGGCCTACGAGATCCTCTCGGATCCCGACAAGCGCGCCAAGTACGACCAGTACGGCCATGCGGCCTTCGACCCGAACGCCGGCTTCGGCGCGGGCGGCTTTGGGGGCTTCAGCGACTTCGGCGATCTGGGCGATATCTTCGGCGACATCTTCGGCGGCTTCGGCTTTGGCGGCGGCAGCCGCGCGAACCCCAACGCGCCGCGCCAGGGCGAGAGCGTGCGCAGCAGCGTGACCATCTCCTTTGAGGAGGCCGCCTTCGGCTGCAAGAAGGACGTCACGGTAGGCCGCGTCGAAAGCTGCCCGGACTGCAAGGGCACCGGCTGCGCCCCCGGCACGACGGCCGAGGTATGCCCGGACTGCAAGGGCACCGGCACCGTGCGAACCACGCAGCGCACGCCCTTCGGCATGGCCCAGTCCACCGGGCCGTGCAGCAAGTGCCGCGGCACCGGCAGGATCATCCACCAGCCCTGCACCAAATGCAAGGGTATGGGCCGCATCCGCCGCCAGCACAAGATCAACGTCTCGATCCCCGCCGGTATTGACGACGGGCAGACTATCTCGCTGCGCGGCCAGGGCGGCGCGGGTGTCAACGGCGGGCCGGCCGGTGATCTGCTGGTGACCGTGATCGTCCAGCCCCACGCCTATTTTGAGCGCGAGGGCAACGACGTGCTGATCGAGCAGGACATCACCTATCCCGAGGCCGCACTCGGCGCCGAGATCGAGGTGCCGACGCTCGACGGCAAGATCAAGCTGACAATCCCCGAGGGCACGCAGACCGGCTCGAAGTTCCGCCTGCGCGGCAAGGGCATCCCCTATCTGCGCGGCGGCGGCCGGGGCGATCAGTACGTATTCGTGAACGTCACCGTCCCGAAGACGCTGAACAAAGCCCAGAAGGACCTGCTGCGCCAGTACGCCGAGTCCCGCGGCGAGGCGGGCAACCTCAAGGGCGGGCTCTTCGGCGGCTGGAAGAAATAATATGGGCAAATACGACTTCACCACGGTGCTGAACCGGCGCGGACAGGACTGCATTGCGGCCAATTTCTGCCCGATCGAGGGCGTCACGACGCGCGAGGGCTTCGACGAGATCCCGCTGTGGGTGGCGGACATGAGCTTCCCGACGGCCCCGGCCATCCTCGAGGCCATGCGGCAGCGCCTCACCTTCCCGAATCTCGGCTACTACAGCACTCCCGACGCCTGGTACGATGCGATCATCCGCTGGCAGCAGCGCCGAAACGGCGTGCAGGGTCTCGAAAAGGAGCACATCGGCTACGAAAACGGCGTCCTCGGCGGCGTCAGCGCCGCGCTGCAGCTCTTAACGCGCCCCGGCGAGCCGATCCTGCTCCACTCGCCCACCTATGTCGGCTTCACCCACGTGCTCGAGACACTGGGGCGCAAAGCCGTCCACAGCGAGCTCAAGCGCGACGAAGCCGGTATCTGGCGCATGGACTACGCCGACATGGAGAAAAAGCTGCGCGAGGGGCGCATCCATGTCGCGATCCTCTGCTCGCCGCACAATCCGACTGGCCGCGTCTGGGAGCGCTGGGAGCTCGAGCAGGCCATGGAGGTCTTCCGCCGCTGCGGCGTCACGGTGCTCTCGGACGAGATCTGGTCCGACATCATCCTGCCGGGCCACACCCACATTCCGACGCAGAGCCTCTCGGAGGACGCGCGCAATCGCACGATTGCCTTCTACGCCCCGAGCAAAACCTTCTCGCTGGCCGGCCTGGTCGGCTCGTACCACATCGTCTACAACGAGACGCTGCGCGACGAGCTGCGCCGCCAGAGCGCGCTGAGCCACTACAACAGCGGCAGCGTGCTGTCGCTGTACGCGCTGATCGACGCCTATGACGAGAGCGAGGACTGGCTGGACGAGCTGTGCCGCGTGATCGACGGCAATGTCCGCTATGCCTGTGATTTTATCGCCGCAAACTTCCCCGGCGTGCGCGTGATGCCGAGCCAGGGCACCTATATGCTGTTCCTCGACTGCGGCGACTACTGCCGCGCACACGGCGTGTCGATCGGCGAGCTGCTGCGCCGCGGCGCCGAGGTCGGCGTCTGGTGGCAGAACGGCGAGCCCTTCCAGTACCCTGATTCGATCCGCATGAACCTCGCCCTGCCGCTCAGCCAGCTGCAAAAAGCCATGGAGCGGCTGCGCAAGTACGCGTTTATTGAGGTGCAGTAAAGCAAAACGGCACAAAACGTCAGACAGCGTCTGACGTTTTGAATAAAAGGGAAATTAACAAAAATAACAGAAAAAGGGCTGTAGCAGAATGATGTTACAGCCCCTTGCTTTGTGGAAATCCCCAAATTGCCGTAGGGGCCGACGCCCTCGGCGGCCCGTGCTGAACAGCTCGAAAACATGCGGAAATCCCCGGCAAAAGCGCACAGATGTGTCGAATTTGCCGGGGATTTGAGCAGCAATTACGTTTCCTTACTGGGCCGCCGAGGGCGTCGGCCCCTACGCTTAACGCGGATTGAACGTGTGAAAACTGTGTTTTGCTACAGCCCTTTTTACGGTCAATTATCGTTCAGAACTTCCCGCTGTGGTGCGAGAAGCCGCCGGAATTGATGCTGGTGCCGCCGCTGTGGCCGCCACCGCCGCTGCGGGACTCGGGGGGCGGATCCTTGACCACGGTGCGCGTGGTGTGCAGGTAGCGGTCGGTGTTCACGCTCAGGTGCAGGCTGCCGGGCACGACGTAGTCCTCGGCCGTCGTTTTGATCTTCGCGGTCTTCATTTTGCCGCGCATGCCGAGACACACGCCGCCCGAGACCAGGCTGGCCGGGAGGATCGAGAGCAGCAGCTTCATGCCCAGGCCCATCGGCTCGCTTTCACTGTCGTAGACAATGATGTCCACGGGGTCGCCCGCCGCGGCGCGCTGCAGCAGATAGGCCGCGTTGTTGACGTACTTCTCAAAGCCGCCGGCCCAGTCGTTCTGGCGGAAATAGGGCAGGAAGCTGTCGGCCAGCTCCCCTTTGCCGTAGTCGGTAAAGGCCGTGTGGGCGGCCGCACCGTGCGCGGCGAGGTCATAGTCGCGATCAGCCATGCTCAGAAGCAGCAGGATGCCGTTTTTCTCCGCGCCGTAGCCCATACCGCGCTGGCGGTAAATTGCCTCGGAGGCCGCCTCGACATTGTTGCCGTAGCTCCGGTAGTCCTCGACCGTGACGATATAGACGCCGCAGCCGTACTGCTCGGACACCTGCGCGGACACGCGCTCGAGACGCTCGATCTCGTCGGTGCTCAGAATGCCGGCCTCGTCGGTGACGAGGGCGGAAGCGGGGAGCGCTTCGGTGGTGAGCGTTTCGGCAAAGGCAAATAGCGGCAGCGCAAGGCATAGCAGCAAAGAGAGCAGCAGCGCGAGACTCATTTTCTTGTTCATCGTCGCACCTCCTCAGCCAAAGAACTGCAGCGCGACCGCAATAGCCGCCGCGACCGGCGCGGCGATGCCGGCAAACCAGGCCAGCGCCCGCCCCTTCGAGATCGGCAGATCGCCGATGAACTTGCCGGTCTGCCCGTTCATGGCGAAGATATAGTTCTTCCCGGCATAGCGGGTGGACAGCATCCACACCGGCAGCAGGGCGTATTTCACCTTGCCGCGGCTGAGCCGCAGCTTCTGCCCGGCGACGGTGCAGCTCGAGTATCCGGCGCCGGCCGTCCCGGCCACCATCGAAGACGCGGTGCTCATCGCGCGCTTGTCGGCGCGCTCGCGCACGTCGTCCGAGGCCATGTCGTAGCGCTCGGCCAGAAAGCCGGGCATATAGGCCGTGGAGAATTTCTTACATTCGGAGTAGTCAAAGGGCTCGATCGCGTCCATCAGCGCGTCGGGCATCTTGCTCGACGCGTCGGCCGGGATGCGGTCGAAATCGACCGTGCCAACGCGGTGCAGCTGGAAGTGCTGGGTCTCGGTGACGGTCTCGTTCGAATGGCGGTGCACATGGACGCGCGTGGCGTTGAAGGTCATGTCGGCCTCGACGCGCCCGCCAAAGAGCCAGAAGGGCACATAGACGCCCTTGACCTCTTCGATGTGGTTGTTGTCGGCGAAGGCGCGCGGCAGCAGGGGCTTGCCCTTGTAATAGCTGCGCAGCGCCCTGACCGCGTCCTCCTTGCTCTGCTTGAAGGGCAGAATGTAGTCCGGGCGCAGCAGGCCGTGGAACTGGGCGGGCACAACCGTCGGGTTGCCGCAGTAGGGGCAGCTGGTGGCCGCGGTGGTCGCATCGCAGATCAGCTCGGCGCCGCAGCTCGGGCAGCTGTAGCTCTTCATGCCCGCATCGTCCCAGCCGCCGTCCTGGCTGAAGTCCCAGGTACCCTCGGCGCTCTGCTCGTTGACCGTCGCGCCGGCCGCCTCGGCCGCCTGAAGATTGTCGGCATAGAGCGCCTCGATCTCCTGCACCTCAAACACGCTGCCGCAGTAGTCGCAGCTTAGCTTGCCCGACTGCGCGTCAAAATGCAGCGGTCCGGTACAGGCCGGGCACTGATAATTGGTAATTTGCGTGGCCATAGGATGTACCTCCCATGTAAGTTCTGTCTCCGCGCGCAAAGCACAGAGACAGAATACGGATATCAGCCGACGATATCGCCGGTGTCAAAGGGGTCGCCGCAGTTGGGACAGAATTTCGGCGGATGGGCCGGATCCTCCGGCTCCCAGCCGCACTTGTCGCACTTGTACTGGGGCACGCCGGCGGGCTTCTTCGCGCCGCACTCGGTGCAGAACTTGCCCTTGTTCACGTGGCCGCAGCTCGGGCAGGCCCAGCCGTCGGCCACGCTCCTTTTGGCGCCGCACTCGGGGCAGAAGTTGCCGCTGGCCGTGTGGCCGCAGCTCGGACAGGTCCAGCTGTCGGCCGCGGGTGCGCTCGGCGCGGTCTGCTGCTGCGCGCCCATCTGATACAGGCTCTGGGCGTTCACGCCGCCGGCCGCGCCGGCCATGTTCATGCCCATGAAGCCCACAGCCGCGCCGCCGGCGTTCTTCGCGGCGTCCTGCATTGCGGCGGCCTGCGCCCCGACCAGGTGCGCGGCGCCCATGCTGGGATCGCGGAAGGCCGCGTTGCGCTGCAGCTCCTTGATCATGGCCTCGTCCTCTTCGCTGGCCTTGACACTGGAGACGCCCATCGAGACGATCTCGATGCCGCGCAGGTCGCGCCACTTCGACGAGAGCACATCGTTGAGCGCGTCGGCCAGCTCCACGGTGTGGCCGGGCAGCGAGGAGTAGCGGATACCCATATCGGAAATACGGGCGAAGGCCGGCTGCAGCGCCGTCAGCAGCTCGGTGCGCATCTGGCCCTGGAGCTCATCGACGGTGTAGTCCTGCGTTACGTTGCCGCAGACATTGGCATAGAACAGCAGCGGGTTCGTCAGCCGGAAGCTGTACTCGCCAAAGCAGCGGATCGCGATGTCGATATCCAGATTGATGTTGCGGTCGACCACACGGAACGGAACCGGTGAGGGCGTGCCGTACTTATTGCCGGGGATCTCCTTGGTGTTGAAGTAATAGATGCGCTGGTCCTTCGGCACCTCGCCGCCGAAGGTGAAGCGGCGGGCAAACTGCTGGAACACGGTCGCGACGGCTTCGCCGAGATTGCCGGTAAACACCGACGGCTCGGTGGAGGCGTCGTAGGTGTACTCACCGGGCTGGGCGCAGAGCTCCACGACCTTGCCCTGATCGACGATCAGCATGCACTGGCCGTCGGCCACGGCGATGACGGAGCCGCTGGAGATGATATTGTCGCTGCCGCGCGTATTGGACGAGCGGCCGGAATTGCGCTTTTTCCCCTTGACGGCCAGCACGTTGGCGGGAAGCGCCTCACAATAAAAGTATTCCTTCCACTGCTCGGCCAGAACGCCGCCGGCGGAGCCAAGGGCTGCCTGAATCAAACCCATAAGAATTATCTCCTTTCCTCTCTCCGGCGTCGGGCCGGAGTCTGATGGATCTCGCTGTTCTTATCATACGAAAAATTGCAGCAAAAATCAACAGGAACTTGCAGTCACTCAATACGCGGACAAGGATTGACCTTCGCCAACAATCGCGGTATACTTCTGTCACAAGATAAAACATATTTGGAGGTTACCCATGAATCCTTATCTGGATATCGCCCCGGAGGTGCAGCGCGCACTGTCCGAGGGAATGCCTGTCGTCGCGCTCGAGAGCACGATCATCTCCCACGGCATGCCCTATCCGAAAAATGTCGAGACCGCGCTGCTGGTCGAGCAGACCATCCGCGAAAACGGCGCCGTTCCCGCCACGATCGCCGTCATCGGCGGCCGTCTGAAGGCCGGGCTGAGCCGTGAGGAGATCGAGTATCTCGGCAAAACCGGCCGCGGCGTCGCCAAGGCCAGCCGCCGCGATCTGCCCGCGCTGGTGGCCAGGGGCGCCGACGGCGCGACCACGGTCGCCACAACGATGATCATCGCCCATATGGCCGGCATCCGCATTTTTGCCACCGGCGGCATCGGCGGCGTACACCGCGGGGCCGAGACTACGATGGACATCTCCGCCGACTTAGAGGAGCTGGCGAACACGCCGGTCATGGTCGTCTGCGCGGGGGCCAAGGCCATTCTGGATCTCGGGCTGACGCTTGAGTACCTCGAGACCAAGGGCGTGCCCGTGATCGGCTACGGCACCGGGGAGCTCCCGGCCTTTTATACCCGCGAGAGCGGCTATAGCGTCGATTACCGCGTCGATTCCCCGGCGGAGCTGGCCGACGTATACCGTGCGCAGCGCGCGCTCGGCTATCGCGGCGGCATGCTGGTCACCAATCCGATCCCGGCTGAGTACGCCATGGACAAGACGGTCATCGACGCCGCGATCGAGCAGGCCCTGCGCGAGAGCGTGGAGCAGGGCGTCAAGGGCAAAGAGGTCACGCCGTTCCTGCTGGCCCGTGTCGTCGAGCTGACCGGCGGCGACAGTCTGGAGAGCAATATCCAGCTTGTCCTCAACAACGCGCGCCTCGCCGCCAAAACCGCCGCGGAGCTCGCGAGATAAAAACAAAAGGGGCTGTCTCAAAACTGGAAGCGGGGCGTTTTTAGTGGCGAGATGCTGGGGTTGCCGTAGGGGCCGGCCCCCTGGACGGCCCGTGCGAAGAAATCGAAGCATTTGAACTATTATGGGCGAATACGCATTTCTTCGGT
>CACXDT010000049.1 GCA_902766405.1 Oscillospiraceae bacterium | reverse complement strand
GGGAGAGCGCAATGAAACAAATGAAAAGACAGGAAAAGCTTTTGGCAGCGATGCTGTTGAGCCTTGTCTGCCTGCTGACGGCGATCCGGGGTGTTCCTGCCCTTGCTGTTTCGGACAATCCGACAGACCGGCAGGCGAATCGATTCACAGATCACGCAGATATCGAGGAATTGACCGGCGCGCTGGAAACAGCCAACACCCTGGAGCAGGTTCTTGCGCGGCATAAGAGCGTCTCTGTCAACATGAAGCTCTCCTTCAACGGCAAAAAAGCGTTCGACATGGACTGGTACATAACTGCGGACAGCTTTTATAGGACCGAAAGCGACGGGTTCGCGTCCTACAGGTCCGCCGACCTCTACCTTGAGACCGTCGGAGACAATGATTCCGAAATCGCCATGCTGCTCACCGACGAGGCGGGGTATCAGGAATGGCTTCAGGATGCGTTTGCGGGGCTCCCGGGTTTGATCGAGTTTCCGGAGACCGAGGAATTGGTATCCGTCCAGGAGGAGAACGGGAAGCTTCTTGTGACATCCCGGCAGGCGGATGCGGAGTACCTCAGCGCCTATATGGACAAAAACTACGCCTCCCTCGGCCTGCGTGAGCCGTATGCTCCCGGCATGTTTATGACTTCTGTCTGTTGCTTTGACGCGGAAAGCTATGACGTGCTGGAACTGCACAACACGCTGCATTGGCCCGACGGCAGTGAGCTGCCGTTTGAGGATATTAGCTACAGCTACGATGCCGAGAGTCCTGATCTTGCCGCGCCTGACGCTCCTCTGTCCGCCTTTTTCAACGAGACACAGGAGCTGCAGACGGTCACGGTGGTATTCTCCTCCGGTGCACCGGAGGAGCACACAGCGCGCTTTCAATTCCCGGAGAGCATCGTGTTTGGCTTCTGGTATGACGGCGAAGTTCCGCAGGAGATCTATGAGGATCCGGAATTCACGCAGCTGTTTGAGGATGTAAACGGCAGAACAGAGCTGACGCTTTACCTGGCCCCGCGCGCAGAGGGCTGAGCAATTCCTGCTTTTTCGCTCGGCAAATGGCAGGGAGCGATGGAAAGGTGTTCGATACGCTATGAGAGCAACAGTCTGACGATATATCTGAAGGGCCGCATTGATTCGACCAACGCCCCGGCTGTGGTCAACAGAAGCTTCCAAGGGAAACGCCGAATCCATCGCCGTACGCGTCATGGCGGCAGCTTTCCCCTGGACGGAGTGACAGAGCGCTCTTCGATGAGGGATCTGGATTACGCGAGGAGAAAAGAGGATTTCATTGAACAAACAGAAGAGATCACCAGACAGGGCGTGGCTCCGTGAGGCAAAAACGGTCTTCCTGGCCATGATCGCCGAGATCGATATGACGGCCCTGAATGCAGTGAACATATTTTTTGTCAGCCGTTTCCTCGGCGCGGACGGCGCGGCGGCCTACGAGGTTGTGATGCCCTGCGTCATGGTCGTCGCTGCGCTGGTCGCGCTGGGCTATAACGGCGTGCAGGCGGTCTGTGCCAAGGACTACGGCGCGCGGGATTTTGCCGCCTTCGAGCGCCATAAAAACGCCGGGTATACCTGGATGACCGTTGCCGTGGCGGCAATGACGCTCCTGTACGCCCTGTTCAAGGCCCCTCTGCTCGATCTGCTCGGCGCCAACGACGGGAGCGAAAATCTGGCACGGTTGAGCGGGGAGTGCTATTCGGCCTTCCTTTTCTTCTATCTCCCTCAGTGCTTTTTCAGCCTGGCCGCCTGCTTTCTGTTCCTGGAGAACCGCCGGCAGCTGTTGATTACAAATCTCATTCTCTTCGGGGGGATTCTGGCGGGCAACAGCCTTGTCGCGCTGATCCGGCCGTCCATGACGGGTTTTATGGCGCTGAACGGAATCAGTTTAGCCGCCGCGGACATCTATGTGATCCTGTACGGCCTGTTTGGGGGAGCCGGGGGCGCGAGAGTGGCCGCTACCGCGTTCAACCTGCGCTTTAAGGACTTCCGGGAGGCGTTCTTTACCGGGCTGCCGGATTTTATGGAATACGGCTTCGTGGCGATATTGTACCTGATTGAAAACCTCTATGTGCTCTCCCGCTTTTCGCAGTCTCTGATAGCGGGGATCGGCGTCTTTGAAGCCATCGACAATCTGCCGGAGATCCTCTGCGTCGGCTTCTGCTTCCTGGTGACCGGCACACTGGGAACAAGGGTTGGAAGACTGCTCGGCGCAGCCCCCGGCGGGGAAACCGCGGAAGCGGAAAAATC
>CACXDT010000048.1 GCA_902766405.1 Oscillospiraceae bacterium | reverse complement strand
CTGGACGGCCCGTGCGGAGAAACCGGAATATTTGAACTATTATGGGCGAATACGCAATTTTTGGTGCGTATTCGCCCATAATAGTAGCAAAAACATACATATAGCCGCCGGGCTGTCGAGGACGCCAGCCCCTACGGTCGTATTGGGCTTAGTGCCGTTTATGCCAACTGCCGCCTATTTTGAGACAGCCCCTTTTCTTTAGGTGCGCTCGCCGGGCGCACCGGCAAAAAGAGCCGTCCGGGCAGACGGCTCTTTTGCCTTATAGAAGGAATCAAGGCTGCGGGGTGGGCGGGACGGCCTCGGCGTAGGCCTGGCCGGGATAGAACGGCGTACTCAGGGAGATAGCCGTGACAAACAGGTTGTCCTCGCTGACCTCGTCGCCGAAGCAGCTGAACGCGATCAGATGGCCGCAGGTGGTCTCGCCAAAGGCGCAGTCGCCGAACTCCGACAGATCCGCGGCGCCGATACGGGCGCGGTACTCGTCGTTGAAGGCGTTGCGCATGAAGTTCTCATTTCCGACGGAGCTCATGAACTCCTCTCTTGTCCACATATGGTAGGTGTATTCCGGCGTGAAGACCGGCAGCGGATAGCAGATCTTGTCCGCCAGGCTCTCCCAGTCGCCGTCGACAAAGGCCTGCTGTACCGCGGCGGCAAACTCGGCCTGCGGCGTGCCCGCGTGGTAGGTGTGGGTCGGCTCATTGGCAAAGGGGTTGACCAGCTCGTCGATCCGGCCGACGCGAGGGATGTCCTCGTTGATCTCATTGCGTCCGGTACTGATCAGCGCCCCTGCTGCATCTACATCGTACACCCCGCCGAGGCCGGAGATTGGCTCGCCATTCCAGGTCTTATCGCCGCAATCATTGAAGACCAGGGCCGGAGACGGCACATCGTGGATATCGCAGTCTTCAAAGACAATCCCGTCGGTCTGGAAAAAGTTCGCCGCACCCTGCGAGCACTCGTAGATCTCGGTGCGCAGGACGGACATGGTCGCGCAGTTCGAGGTCTGGATGCCCAGGATGCCGCAGCCGTAGAGGCGCATTTTCTCGACCATAACCTGACTGCAGCCCTGGAAGTCCAGCACGCCGCCGGAGCAGCTGCCCGGCTCCTTCGTGTGGCCGGCGGTGAAGCCGCCGAGGAACAGATTCTCGCAGTTTCGGAAGCTCAGCACGTTGGCATAGCGCGGGATCGCGGCAAGTGTCGTGGCCCCGGAGGCCGTATCGGCCGCGGTGATCGTCAGGCCGCTGACGTTCTGGATCACGAGCTCCGGCCCGTCATAGCTCTGGTTCCAGAAGTAGTACTCGCCGCCGACGGAGCCGTAGTTCGAGGCAGTGGAGAGATCGAAGAGCTCGCCCTCGAGGACGATGGTCCGGTCGGGGCCGATGGCGGAGAGGAGCTCGTCCACCGTAGTGACCGAGACGGAGCTGCCCGGGCGGACATCGGCCGCGGCGGCCACCGGCATCGGCGTCACGGCTACCTTCGGATCGAGATCCTGCTTGGTCATGGCCGCGAAGTCCGACGAATTCAGCAGCTTGCCGGTCACGTCGTTGGCATAGACGCCGCTGCTCTGGACCCAGTTGCGTACCGTGCCGTTATAGTCAAATACACAGCCGTCCACGGTTGCGCCATACTGCTGGAAGGTAAAGACGGAGGTGGCAAAGTTGTTGCTGGTGACCTCGTTGGACAGGAAGACAGCGTTTTTCGTGTAGCTGATGTTCAGCAGGTCCTGCACGCGGTTGTTGTGGATGCTGCAGTGGTCGACTGTGAAGCCCTCGCTGTAGTCGGCACTGAAGAGGTGCATGGCCTCGCCCTGGCCGTCGCGCGTGCCGTGGTTATGGATATCGCAGCCGGAAACGGCCACATTCCGGCACTGGCGGACATACACCGCGCCATAGCTGCACTCATAGATATCCGCGTTCTTGACCGTCAGCCCCGCGCAGTTCTGCGCCTGGACGCCGATGGTGCCGCAGCCGTAGAGACCGCAGGCGTCGACCGTCACGGCGTCACAGCCCTCCAGATCAAGCACGCCGCCGTTGCAGAAACCCGGCTCGCGGGTATGGCCCGCGGTGAGCTCGGCGACTGTGAGATCCCGGCAGTTGATAAAATGAATGACGTTGGCATAGCGCGGCACGGCGGCGATCACGGTCTCGCCCATGCCGGCGCCTCGGAGCGTGAGACCGTCGACACCCTGGATGACCAGCTCGGCCTCGGTCTGTCCGTCAGCGCTGTAGACGCCGTTCCAGGAGTAGTAAGAGCTGTGGGTATCCTCGGCGTAGTTCGAGGCGGTGCTGAGATCGTACTCGCCCTCGGCGAGCTCGATGACAGTGTTCGGCGCGATGGCCGCGAGCAGCTCGTCCACGTTCGTGACACGGACTGTCCCGCTCTCAGCGGGAGCGGCGGAGGTCTCCGCCGCGGCGGCCTTGGCGGCCGGGCCGGCCGCCAGGGCGCAGAGGGCCAGGAGCACGAGGGCCAGCATCGCGGCCAGCGTCCGTGTTCCGCTTTTCTTATACTTCATGATTTGTACCAGTCTTTCTTTTAAATTTCGCTTCTCCGTGGCGAAGGTGGTGGCAACCACCCCCGCGGGAAGCGCTGAGCTGGCAGCCATCGACAACAGCGTGTTGCCGTAGGACTGCTTTTCATCCCGCGACATCGAACGCAGCAGCAGTTCATCGCAGCTCAGCTCACAGGCGCGGTCCAGCTCGCGGCGGATCAACCAGCTGAGCGGATTGAACCAGTGCGCCGAGAGGATGACGACCGCGACCCACTTATACAGTGTGTCATAGCGGCGATAGTGCGTCAGCTCGTGGCGGAGGATGTTGAGGAGCATCTCCTCGTCGCAGTCGCGCTCCGGCAGTACGACCCTCGGCGAGAGGACACCGTACATCAGCGGCGTGCGCACCGCGGCGGAGCAGTAAAGTTTGGGCTTGCGCCCGGGGATCGCGGCATAGATCTTGCGCTGGAAACGGTTCGGCGCGTGCAGATCGCGCCGCAGCCGGGCGGTAAAACGGAGATACGACAGCACCGTCAGCCCCAGGCTGAGCACGGTGCCAAAGCTCCAAACCCCGAACCAGAGCGCAGGCGCGCGCCAGTTGATGTTGAGCGCGGTCGTTGTCTTTGGCGCAGCGGCCGGTGCATCAGGTGTCTCTTCACGCTCGACAGGGCTGATTTCCTCGTCGGCAGCGGCAGGCCGGATGGCCGGTCGGTTGCTTTGCGGGAAATCATCCGGCGTATGAACCTCGAAGCCGTCATTCCATGTCTCGCTGTACACGGGGGCGGCGGGCGCCTGCGTCACGCCGTCGGCCGGGATCAGCCCCGGCAGGGGCAGCGCCAAGCGCAGCAGCACCAGGAGCCACGCGTAGTAATAGACGGTGCTCGGCATCTTGGGCAGGGCGAGATAGCGCAGCCCCAGGAGCAGCAGCGCGAGAACGCTGCCGCTGAGCGTCAGTTCCAGCAGTAACGGCATAGCTTATTCCTCCACCTTGAACATCTGCTGCAGCTCGTCCAGATCCTGCTGCGTGAGCCCGTCCGAGTGGACGAGGGCCGCGACCAGCGCCCGCGCGCTGCCGTTGTAGAGACGTGAGATCAGGTCGTCGGTCGCCCAGGCGCTGTATTCCTTTTCGGTGATGACCGGAGAATAATAGTACACATTGCGCTTTTCCTGCCGGACCACGCCCTTGGACACAAGCCGCGCGATCAGGGTCTTGATCGTCGCGCTCTCCCACTCCTTGGACTGCCGCAGCCCCTCGCGGATCTCCGTCACGCTCAGAGCGTCCTCCGCGCGCCACAGGAGCTTCATAACCTCTAATTCAGAACCGGTGATTTTGCTGGCAAGATTCGTTGACATCGTTGTTACCTCCCGGGACAAAAAATCTACAATTGTAGCTCGAGCATCTACAGGATAGCACAGGAGGCTACAGTTGTCAACTGTAAAACCAATATTTTTTATTGGATGTGTATATTCTTCTGTGAGAAGGATTATTAATCGCCGTAGGGGCGGCTATCAGCCGCCCGTGCGGTACAATTTGAAATGCGAAGAAAAGTTGGGCGATTTCGTAGAATGATACGAATTCGCCCAACTTCTTGCTTTAAAAATTACATCTGTACGCCGGGCGGCTAGTAGCCGCCCCTACGGCGAGAACCGCGGGCTGAACGCGATTTTCACCTTCTATTGAAACCGAATCTATTCCGTTTTTCTCTCTGTTTTACCCAATCAGGTGCCCCGTTCCCAGCGTAAAGCAGACTCTGCCCGGGAACTGGTCGAGCTGGAGATACATCGGAACGCCCTCCTGGTCGCCCTCGAAGAACACGGTCAGATAGTAGTTATCTGTCGGCATATCCTTCAGGAGAGAGCCGCCCTCCACGGCGCTCCAGTGCGCGTTATAATAGGCCTCGTCCACGGTGTCGGCCAGCCGGTAGCCCGTGAAGCCCCAATACTCCGCGAGCATCGTGCAGCACTCGTCGACCGTCAGATCTGCCGGGAAAATGTCGTCGTAGTTTTGATAGAAATAGTAGACCTCCGGCCCCCGCTCCTCTTCTGGAAGGGTCGGATCCACCAGCGCGGGGATCTCTCTGACCACCTCGTCGGTGTCGTCGGCCCTGGCCTCGAAGGTGGCGGACTTGATTTTCCCGGTGATCGTGTCGACGCCGAGGTTCACGAAATATTTGCTGTCTTTTCCGTACCAGCGCACATCGTAGCTGTGGGTAAAGAGCCGCCCGTACCAGTATTCGCTGCCGGTACGCTCCTTGATCTCCACCACACGGGTCGCCTCCCCGCTCACGTTCAGCTCCTCGGAGATGATCCCCATCTCCTTCCACTTCTGCAGCTCCTCCAGCGCGACCTTCTCCGCCGCCTTGGGGCCATTGACCGCGCTGACGGCGTAGGCCACGATACTCAGCGACAATATCAGCGCGGCCGCCAGGGCCAGCGTGACGATCCGCTTGGTCTTGAACCGTTTTGTATGCTTTGCTTCAAAATACCTGTTTTCCGCCATGATGATGTCCTCCTCATGAATTCCGTTCATCGCGCGAAGAAGTGACCGTGCGTCTAACATAAGCCTTCCTCCTGTAGATAGCTGCGCAGCTTCCTGCGGGTACGGAACAGGCTGCTTTTGATCTTTCCCTGGCTGAAGCCCAGCTTTTCGGCGATCTCCGCGATCGGCAAAAGATGCCAGTAGCGCAGGATAAATACCGTCTTCTCGTTGTCCGGCAGCCGGGAAACAAAGGTTCCGATAGCCGCCTCCAGCTCCTTCTCCTCCAGCGCCCGCTCGGGATTCGTTCCGCCGGGGATGCACGCCGCGAGCTCGTCCAGGGCGAGCGCCGCCTCTCCCCCGCCGCGCTTACGGCTGTTTTTCGCCTTGAGCCGGTCGATCGAAAGGCTTCTGGTGATCCGGCCGAGAAAGGCCGACAGCACCGTCGGGCGCTGATCGGGCATCAGGTTCCACGCGCGAAACCAGGTATCGTTGACGCACTCCTCGGCGTCCTCGTCCGTCCCGCAGATATGCCGGGCGATCGTGCGGCAGTACCGCCCGTATTTCTGACTGGTCTCCGCGATGGCCCGGTCAGAACGCTGCCAGTACAGCTCCACGATCTGTACGTCCTCCATACTGCACCTCCTGCAATGCAATCTCTGAGAGCTCTCACCTATCAATACGACAAAATTCAGTTTTGGTTTCTGTCATTTCTAAATTTTACGCAAAGCAAAGGCAGCCCTGGTTTTGTTGCGCCAAAGCTGCCTGTATATCATGATATAGTCGCTCACAGGGCCGCGATCGCGCGGCAGAGGGCGTCAAGCTCGTCGTCGGTGCTGGCCCAGCTGGTGCAGAAGCGGACGATTTCCCGCCCGTCTGGCAGCGTGCCCTCCCCTTCAAAAATGAAGTCTCCGGCGAGCGCGTCCCTCTGGCTCTCTGTCAGGACGACGAACTGCTGGTTGGTGCTGTTGGGCATATAGAGCGGCAGGCCCTTCGCCTCGCACGCGGCCTTGAGCCGCATGGCCAGCGCGTCGGCCCGGCGGCCGAGCGCGAAATACCGGCCGTCCTCGAACAGGGTGGCGAACTGCAGGCCCAGCAGCCAGCCCTTGGCCAGCAGAGCGCCGTTTTGCTTCATATAGCTGCGAAAATGCCGCCGCAGCGCCGGGTTTTTCAGCACCAGCGCCTCGCCGAAGAGCGCGCCGCACTTCGTCCCGCCGATCGTGAAGGCGTCGGTCAGCGCGGCGAGATCGACAAGCGTCACGTCGCTGTCCGCCGCGCCGAGGCCGTAGGCCATGCGCGCCCCGTCGACATAGAGATAGAGCCCGTACTCGTCGCAGACCGCCCGCAGCGCTTTCAGCTCGGCGAGAGAATAGATCGTGCCGTACTCACTGGGGAACGAGAGAAAGACGAGCTTCGGCTCGGTAATATGCTCGGGGATCGTGCTCGTGCGGTAGGCCTCAGCCAGGGTGCGCACCTGGGAGGCTGTCAGCTTGCCGTCGATGTTCGGCACAGTCTCGATCTTATGACCGCTGTTCTCGATGGCGCCGGTCTCGTGCACCTGGATGTGGGCCGTGTCGGCACTGACGACACTCTCATAAGGCCGCAGGGCCGCGGCGATCACGGTGTAGTTCACCTGCGTTCCGCCGACAAGGAAGTGGATGTCGACATCCACGCCGCCGAGTTCGGCGCAGATGGCCGCGGCGGCCCGCTCGCACCAGGCGTCCTGGCCGTAGCCGCCGTAGCTGTCGGTATTGGTACGCGCCAGCGCCTCCAGGATCGCCGGATGCGCGCCGCGGTTGTAGTCGTTATTGAATCGGATCATGTGAATGGCCTCTCTCTTCTTTTGTTTCATGCGGATTATAACAAATCCGCGCGATTAAGGCAATCCCTGTGAAGATTTTGTTGTTTACACGCTTGACAGTTTGATATCGCGGTGATATCATAATGTCATCAATTGGATAGAGGTGAACAAAATGGATATCAGCAGCAGCCGGGCCATGCTTGACATCCGGCACTATTCCAAATCCTACGGCGAGGGGAAAAAGGCGGCGGACGACGTATCCCTGCGCGTTATGCCGGGGGATATCTACGGCTTCATCGGCCACAACGGCGCGGGCAAATCCACCACGATCCGCGCGGTCGTGGGCGTGCTGGATTTCACCGAGGGCGAGATCTACATCGACGGGCACTCGGTGAAGGACGAGCCGATCGCCTGCAAGCGCGTCACCGCCTACATCCCCGACAATCCCGACCTGTACGAGAATCTAACGGGCATTCAATATCTGAACTTTGTGGCCGATGTGTTTGCTATCGGCGCGGCGGAGCGCGAGCGGGAAATCCGGAAATACGGCGAGCTCTTCGAGATCACCGAGGCCCTGGGCGACCTCATCGGCTCGTACTCCCACGGGATGAAGCAGAAGCTGGCGATCATTTCGGCGCTGATCCACCACCCGAAGCTGCTTGTGCTCGACGAGCCCTTCGTCGGTCTCGACCCGAAGGCGACCTTCACGCTCAAGGAGCTGATGCACGAGCTGTGCCGGCAGGGCACGGCGGTCTTCTTCTCGACCCATGTGCTGGACGTGGCGGAAAAGCTGTGCAACAAAGTCGCCATCATCAAGCGCGGGCGGATCATCGTCTCGGGCTCGATGGAGGAGCTGACCGAGGGGCAGTCGCTGGAATCAGCGTTTCTGGAGGCGGACAGCCATGCGTAACAGCCTCATTCTGCTGAAAACGCTGTTGCTCTCTACCAGCCGGATCAACCGTTACCGGCACTGTACGGACAAGAGAAAGCGCGGGAAGCTCGCCGGCGGCATCGTCGGTGTCGCGCTTCTGTACGTGATGCTGATGGCCTATTGTATCGCGATGTGCGTCGGTTACGGTGCCTATGGCCTGATCGACGCCGTGCCGGTGCTGTGCGCGCTGACCGTCAGTGTGCTGGCCTTTGTGCTGACGCTGTTCAAAACCAACGGCTATCTGTTCAACTTCAGGGAATACGATATGCTGATGTCGCTCCCCTTCTCGCCGGGCGCCGTGGCTGGCTGCAAATTCCTGTATATGTATGTCAACAGTCTGCCCTGGTATCTGAGCATCTCGCTCGCGATGCTGATCGGCTACGGCGTCTACGCCCATCCAGGCGCGCCCGTGTACCCGCTGTGGCTCGTTTTGTCCCTGTTTCTGCCGGTGATCCCGATGCTGGGCGCTGCCCTCCTCGGCTTTCTGATCGCGCGGATCAGCGCCGGGTTCCGGAAAACCAATCTGATCCAGACCGTACTGACCCTGATTTTTGTCATCTTCTGTTTTTCTCTCCGGTTCATTCTTGAGGATATGTTCCGGAACGACAAGGTACAAGCGACGCTCGAGACGGTCTCCGAGCTGACCGGCAGCGCGGCGAAAAGCTACCCGCCCGCCGCGTGGTTCGCCGCCGCTGTCACGAAACCAAGCCTCCCCACCGCCCTGCTGCTGATCGGCGCGAGCGCGCTGCTGTTCGCGGCGGTGTTCGCGGCCGTGGGACGCTCCTACCGGCGCATCAACTCCGCGATGAAATCCCATGCCGCGGCGAGGGATTTCCGGCTGTCCGAGCAGCGGCAGCACAGCGCGGTGCGCGCCATCGCCTTCAAGGAGTGGCGGCGCATGACCGGCTCCACTGCGTACATGGTCAACGCCGGGATCGGTGTGATCCTCGCGCCGCTGGTGAGCGTCCTCACGCTGATCATCGGGCCCGACAGGATCATACGGGCGGTGACGCAGGGCGCTCCGCTCGACGCGGCCATGCTCCGGCCCGCGATCCCCTTTATCGTCTATTTCTTCACCGGCATGGTCGCCACCACGGCCTGCTCCCCCTCTCTCGAGGGGAAAAACGCCTGGATCCTCCAGAGCCTGCCGATCGAAAAAAAGACCGTCTATCAGGGGAAAATGCTCTTCAATCTGGTGCTGACGGTTCCGTCTACGCTCTTTTCGATCCTGTGCCTGTGCGCCGCCGCGCGCTCGCCGCTGCTCGACACGCTGCTGTATCTGCTCCTTGGCGCGGCGCTCTGCGCCTTTTCGACGGCCTGGGGCTGCGTGTGCGGCATCCGGCACCTGCGGCTCGACTGGGAGAACGAGATCGAGGTCATCAAGCAGGGCGCGGCGGTCGCCATCTACATGCTGCCCAACATGTTCGCGGTCATGGGCCTGACCGTTCTGGCGGTTTTCCTCGGCACAAGGATGAGCCACGCGCTTATCACAGCTGTTTTGATTCTGGTCGCGCTGGCACTGGCCGCGCTGAGCTACCGGCGCGTGCTGCGTCTGGCGGCTTGAACTGCGCATGACCGGAGGCGTACAGCAGAAATCGGCCCTTCCGCACGAATTACCGTGCAGCGCCCGGAGCGCCCAGAGGCGCTCCGGGCCTTGCCATTTTTCGGTCGATATGGTATGCTGTCGCCGGGAGAGTGAAAATCCGATGAGAATGAGAAAAAGACACAATTTAGCGCCGCGCATGCAGGCCGTCGCGGAGCTGCTGGTGACCGACGGCGCGCAGCTGCGCGGCCGCTGGCTGGATGCGTTTCCGGGGCACTCGCGCCTCGAGCTGGAGCTCGGCTGCGGCAAGGGCCGCTTCACGGCCGACACGGCCGAAGCGTCGCCCGACACGCTGCTTGTGGCGCTTGAAAAGGTACCGGATGCGATGATCCTCGCGATGGAGCGCGTCCGCGACCGCGGCATCGCGAACGTACGCTTTATGGACATGGACGCCGCGCACTTGAACGAGCTCTTCGCCCCCGGCGAGGCCAACCGCATCTACATCAACTTCTGTGACCCATGGCCCAAGAGCCGCGACGCGAAATTCCGCCTGACGGCGCCGAACTTTCTGCGCTCGTACGCCTCGGTGCTGCCCATCGGCGGACAGATCTGGCTGAAGACCGACAACACGCCGCTGTTCACCTGGTCTGTCGAGCAGCTGACGGCCGAGGGCTGGGCGCTGAGCGAGGTCACGAACGACCTGCACGCAAACGGCCCGCAGGGCGTCATGACCGACTACGAGGCCAAGTTTTACGCCGAGGGGCTGAAAATCAACCGCCTCGTGGCGACGCGCACAGAAGCCACCAAGACCACCGCCGACGGGCTGGTGCCCCGGCTGCACGACGCTGCCCTGTCGGACGCGAGGGGCTGCTGACATGGGCTATATCCAATGGCTGCGCGAGCGCGTGGGACACGCGCCGCTGAATCTAAACGGCAGCGTGACCGTGGTGCGCGATCCGAGCGGGGCCGTGCTGCTGCAGCACCGCAGTGACGGCCGCTGGGGGCTGCCCGGCGGGCTGATGGAGCTCGGCGAGAGCTGCGAGGAGACCGCGGTGCGCGAGCTGTGGGAGGAGACCGGCGTGGAGGCCGACGAGCTGCGGCTGCTCGGCGTCTATTCCGGACGGCAGTATTATTGCCGCGTGAAGAACGGTGACGAGTTCTACTGTGTCACGACGGCTTATGAGGCTGTGCGCTGGCACGGCGAGCCATGCGTCCACGACGGGGAGTCCACCGAGCTCGGCTGGTTTCCGGTCGAGACGCTGCCGGAGAACATGGTAAAATCCCATCTACAGATACTGAGAGAAAATATAGGAAGTGTAAACCGATGAGATATATCTCCTGGAATGTCAACGGCCTGCGAGCCGTGATGAAAAAGGGCTTTGAAGAGACCTTTCAGAGCTTCGATGCCGACTTTGTCTGCCTGCAGGAGACCAAGCTGCAGGCCGGTCAGATCGAACTGAGCCCTCCCGGCTATGAGAGCTACTGGAACTACGCCGAGCGCAAGGGCTATTCCGGCACCGTGATCTTCACGCGCCACACGCCGCTCGCGGTCAGCTATGGCATCGGTCTCCCCGAGCACGACACCGAGGGCCGTGTGGTCACGCTCGAATATGAAAACTTCTATCTTGTGTGCGTCTACACGCCGAACGCGCAGGACGGACTCAAGCGTATCGACTACCGCATGCGCTGGGAGGACGCCTTCCGCGCGTATCTTGTCGAGCTCGATCAGAGAAAGCCCGTGATCGTCTGCGGCGATATGAACGTGGCGCACGAGGAAATCGATTTGAAGAACCCCAAGACCAACGTCGGCAACGCGGGCTTTTCCGACGAGGAGCGCGGCAAGTTCACGGAGCTGCTCGCCGCCGGCTTTACTGACAGCTTCCGCGCCCTCTACCCGGACAAAACTGACGCCTATTCCTGGTGGAGCTATCGCGCCGCGGCGCGCGAGCGGAACGTCGGCTGGCGCATCGACTATTTCGTCGTCTCGAACCGGCTGAGAGAGCGAATCACCGACGCCTTCATTCTGCCGGAGGTCATGGGCTCGGACCACTGCCCGGTGGGGCTGGAGCTCAAATGGTAAGCATCGGAAACGTCGAGCTCGCCGGCCGCGTGATCCTGGCCCCGATGGCCGGTGTGACGGACTTCGCCTTTCGCCGCCTCTGCCGCGAGCAGGGGGCCGCGCTGACGGTCAGCGAGATGGTCTCGGCCCGGGCGCTTGTGTACCGGGACGCAAAGACCCGCGCGATCTGCTGCCGCGGCGAGGACGAGCGCCCCTTTGCCGTGCAGATCTTCGGCCACGAGCCCGAGATCATGGCCGAGGCCGCGCCGATGGCGCTCGAGCTGTCCGGCGCGGACATTCTGGATATCAACATGGGCTGCCCGGTCGGCAAGATCGTCAAAAGCGGCGACGGCTCGGCGCTGATGCGCGATCCCGAGCTCGCCGGGCGGATCGTCGAGGCGGTCGTGAAGAGCGTGGACAGGCCTGTCACGGTCAAGTTCCGCAAGGGCTTTGACGGCGGACACGTGAACGCCGTCGAGTTTGCCAAAGTGCTCGAGCAGGCAGGCGCCTCGGCCCTGGCCGTGCACGGGCGGACGCGCGTGCAGATGTACGCCGGGCGCGCCGACTGGGACATCATCCGTGAGGTCAGAAAGGCCGTACGGATCCCCGTGGCGGCCAACGGCGACGTGTTCACGGGCGAGGACGCGGCCCATATTTTACGATACACCGGCTGTGAGCTTGTGATGATCGGGCGGGGCTGCTTTGGAAATCCCTGGCTGTTCGCCCAGGCGAACGCCGCCATCGCCGGCGAGGCGATCCCCGCGCTTCCGCCGCTCAATGAGCGGCTGGACGCCGCCGTCGGTCAGATCGAAGCGCTGGCCCAGGTCAGCGGCGAGCGGATCGCCTGCCTGGAGGCGCGGCACCATCTGCCGTGGTACCTCCATGGCGTGCCCCATGCGGCGGTATACCGCAACGAACTCGTCAAGGTCGAGAGCCT
>CACXDT010000047.1 GCA_902766405.1 Oscillospiraceae bacterium | reverse complement strand
TTGAACGTGAAGAGGGGATTACCGTCCCCTCTTCACAATCTCCCCATGCGTGTCGATACCTTGCCACAAGGGTTTGTCTACAGTCTGACAGGGGCCGCGTGTGCGGCCCCTGCCTATGAAATATCACGTGTATTAACCCTTGTTCAATTTCTCAAGGATCTCGGTGATCTGCTCGTCGGCCTTGTCGTTGTCGAGCTGGCAGGTGCCGGCGTTGGCGTGACCGCCGCCGCCGTACTCGAGGCATAGGGCACCGATGTTGAAGTCAGAGGCGCGGTTGACGATGGACTTGCCGATCATCACGGCGGTGTTCTGCTTGCGGAAGCCCCAGGCAATGTGGACGCTGAGCTCTGCCTCGGGCCACATGGCGTAGACCATGAAGCGGTTGCCGCTGTAGATCGTCTCTAAATTGCGCAGATCGATGACCGCGACCTTGCCCACGATTTTCACGGTGTCCTTGAGCTGCTGCTTGAAAAGCTCCTGCTGCTCGAAATAGAGATCAACGCGCTCTTTCACGTCGGGCAGAGCCAGTACCTCGTCGATCGAGTGCTTGACGCAGTAGTCGATGAGCTCCATCATCAGCGCGTAGTTGGAAATGCGAAAATCGTGGAAGCGGCCAAGACCGGTGCGGGCGTCCATCAGGAAGTTCATCAGCACCCAGCCCGTGGGGTTGAGGATCTCGTCGACCGTGAAGTCGGCGCTGTCGCCCTTGTCCACGGCCTGCATGATCTCATCCGAGACATTGTGGAAGGTCTCCTTCCCGCCGTAATAGGTATAGACCACGCGCGCGGCGGAGCGGGCATCGCCCACGCAGATGTACTTGCCCTGGAACTTCTCCGGGCTGGTGCGCAGCAGCTCGCTCTCGTGGTGGTCGAAGGCCAGAGCAACGCGCGGATCGAAGGGCAGGTTGGTGGTGATGTCGCGCTCGGAGAGCTCCACAATGCCGTCCTGCACGTCCTTGGGATGGACAAATTTGATCTCGTCGATCATGTCGAGTTCCTTGAGCAGCATGGCGCAGACCAGCCCGTCAAAGTCGCTGCGGGTCACCAGACGGTATTTCATAATAAGAATACTCCTTTCAGTGGGTATATCATATTTTGTACAAATAGAATCATAGCACAGTTTCGCGCGCATGGGAAGAAAAAACTGTAAACCGGCCTTGAAATTTCATCGTTCGTCAGGCATAATAGAGAAAAGAGGAGAGGGGAGAACCGTATGAGAGATATCCATGAGTTCCCGCGCGTGAGACTCGGCGTATTGCCGACGCGTATCCGCCGCATGGAGCAGATCAGCCGCGCGCTCGGCGTGAATGTCTATGTCAAGCGCGACGACCTGACCGGGATCGGCCTTGGCGGCAACAAGGTGCGCAAGCTGGAGTTCCTGCTGGCCGACGCCCGCGCGAAGGGGGCAAAGGTCGTGTTCACGACGGGCGGCGCGCAGTCGAACCACGCAATGCTGACGGCCGCCTGTGCCAACAAGCTCGGTATGAGGCCGATCCTGCTGCTGAAAAAACGCGGCGTCACCGAACGGAAGGGCAACCAGTACCTCGAGAGCCTGATGGGCACCGAGGTGCACTTCATCGACACCGACGACTATGGCGAGATCTATGCCGAGATGGACCGTATGGGCCAGGCGCTCGGCGAGCCCTATTACAAGATCCCCTGCGGCGGCTCGAACGCATTGGGCTGCCTCGGCTACGTCGCCTGTGCCGAGGAAATCTCGCAGGTCGGTATCACGTTTGACCATATCATCTGCGCCACCGGCAGTGGCGGTACCCACGCGGGGCTGGCTCTCGGCGCGAAGCTGCTGCTGCCGCACAGCAAGGTCACGGGCATGGCGGTGGACCGCGACCCCTTTGACGAGATCGTGCCCCGGCTGATGCGCGAGACCGCCGAGCTCCTGGAGAGCGATATCCCGATCACAAGCGAGGATGTGCACCTGCGCGATCTGTGCGGCCCCGGCTATGCGCTCCCCTCGGAGGAGGGAAACGCCGCCGTGCGCACGGTCGCCCGGAAGGAGGGCATCTTCCTCGACCCGGTTTACACCGGGAAGGCCTTCGCCGGGCTGATCCAGATGGCGAAGGAGGGCGCCTTCGCCTCCGGCGAGAAGGTTCTCTTTGTCCACACCGGCGGCGCCGGTGGATTGTTCGCACTGGAGGCGTAATCGCCAAATCAATACTGTCTGAGGGGCTGTAGCAAAATGATGCTACAGCCCATTGTTTTGTAAAAATCCCCAGATTCCCGTAGGGGCCGACGCCCTCGGCGGCCCGGCAGTGGAATCTAAATAATTGCAGGTATTCCCCGGCAAATTTGCCACATTTGTGCGCTTTTGCTGGGGATTTCTGCATGTTTTAAGTTGTACAGCGCGGGCCGCCGGGGGCGTCGGCCCCTACGCTCAACTCAGATTTATCGTGTGAAAATTGTGTTTTGCTACAGCTCCTTTTTATACTTCTCGTGTCATCCGCGGCACAGTCCGGGGGCTTTCGGTTTGACAGGAGTCCATGCTAAGCTGTCACCGACAACACATACAGGGGGGATCCCATGACAATCGACGAAGCGATCGCCTGGGCGGATACGCTGCGGCCGAACACCTTTTCCCGTGAGCAGAAGCTGCGCTGGCTCTCCGAGCTCGACGGCCGTGTGGTGCGGGAGCTGTACGAGACGCATACGCGAAACCCCGGGGAGACGGAGCTGAGCTTTGCGCCTTATACGGCCGGAACCGAGGGGACGACGGTGCTGCTGGTGCCCGCGCCCTACGACGAGATGTATCTCGAGTGGCTGCGGGCCAATCTCGACCGGAGCTATGAGGAGTTTGAAAAGTACAACAACTCCATTGCGCTCTTCAACACGCTGTTTGCAGACTACCGCAACGACTACAACCGCACACATATGCCCGGACGCCGCCGGATCCGGCTTTGGTGAGACGGGGAAGGAGTGAATTCGTATGCGCTATCCCACGCTCCGGCGGCCGGCCGTGTCGCGCTTGATGACCGAGACCTTTCGCGGCTACCACCACGCGCTGAAGCTGCGCGACGGGGAATTTTATGAGACGAAGAACCTCTCGACCGACGAGTATCCGCTGCTGACCGTCCGCCCGGCCGCGACAAGGCTGCCGATCGTGCAGCAGCAGGCGCAGGGGATGATCGCGAAGGACGCGCTTGCCTGGGTAGACAACGGAACACTGTGGTATAACGGTCTCCCGACACCGATCACCGGTCTCTCGGACGGCGACAAGCAGCTCGTCGGCATGGGCGCCTATATCGTGATCTTCCCGGACAAGGTCTATTACAACACGGCGGACGGAGCCGACTACGGCAGTCTGGAGGCGCGCTGGCGGTATTCCGGGCCCGTTCGATACACCATGTGCGATTCGACCGGCAAGGAGTATGAACACGTCACGGTGCAGGCGCTGGCTCCCACTTCGCCTGAGGGCGGCGCGCTGTGGCTGGACTCGGCCGCAAGGCAGCTCAAGCAGTACGACGCGGTGACGGCCATGTGGGTCGCGGTGCAGACGGTGTTCACCAAGCTGAGCTTCACGACCCAGGGCCAGCTGAAGGCGCTGTTTGCCGAGCACGACGGCGTCACGCTGACGGGCGCGGCGCTCGCGGAGCTGAACGGCAGCAAGGTGCTCTACGCGCTCGGCGGCGAGGAGGGGCGCGAGAACGACTGGCTGGTCGTCGTCGGCATCGCGGCCGAAACCGTGGAAAACGGGGAGGACGTGATCACGCTCTCGCGCACAGTACCTGCCCTCGACTATGTCTGCGAGTGCCAGAACCGCCTGTGGGGCTGCTATTATGGCAGCGACGGCGAGCGCAATCTCAACGAGCTGTACTGCTGCGCGCTCGGCGATTTTAAAAACTGGAACCAGTTTCTCGGCCTGTCCACCGACTCCTGGCGCGCCTCGGTCGGCTCGGACGGCGTGTGGACCGGCTGCATCAACTACCTCGGCAGCCCGACCTTTTTCAAGGAGGAGCGCATCCACACGGTCACACCCTCGAGCGAGGGGGCGCACCAGGTCGCTGAGCTTCCGGCGCGCGGCGTGCAGCAGGGCAGCGGCCGCAGCCTGGCGATCGCGGGTGAGACGCTGTTTTACAAGTCGCGCACCGAAATCTGCGCCTATCAGGGCGGCTTCCCGAGCGGCGTTTCGGCCGCGCTCGGCGACGAGCGCTACAGCGAGGCCGTAGGCGGTGTGTTCGGCAAGAGCTACTGGCTGTCGATGCGCGACGCGGCCGGTGACTGGCAGCTCTTCTGTCTCGACACCGAGCGGGCACTGTGGATGCACGTCAACGACACGCACGTCCGGCAGTTCGAGGTGCTCGACGACAGCCTGCTGGCGCTGGTCGGCAATGAGCTCTGGGATCTCAACGGCGCCGCCGAGGGTGAGCGGGAGGGCGTGCGCGACTGGCTGGCCGAGAGCGGGATCCTGTATTGCCAGTACCCCGACAGCAAATATCTGTCGCGCTACAATCTGCGGCTGCGCGCCGGGAATGGGGCGGAGGTGCACATGGCGGTGGAGTACGACAGCTCGGGCGTATGGGAGAGCACGGGGAGCTTTACGCCCACCGGCACCGGCACCGTGACGCTGCCGGTGCAGCCGCGCCGCTGCGACCACATGCGCCTGCGCCTTTCTGGCCGGGGGGATATCAAGCTGTTCTCGGTCACGCGCATACTCGAGAAGGGGAGTGATGTCTGATGGCCGGCTTTTCGGAGCTGCCGCCGGTGCTGCGCGGCAGCGAGCAGATGCAGCTGGCCGCGCTGCGGGAGTATCTGGTACGGCTGGTGCGCGGTCTGGATCAGGTGGAGAGCGCGGCTGTGAGGCAGAGCACCGTGGCCGCCTGGTCCGGGGAGGAGGCGGCCGCCAGAGACCGTAAAACGATCGAGCAGGTGCGCGGCCAGGCCGTGGCGCTCAAGAGCCTGATCATCAAAACGGCAGACCAGGTCACGGCCGAGTACGACCGGCAGATTGAGGAGCTGCGCTCGCTGTTCGTGGCGGAATCCGAGTTCGGACAGTACAAGGAGATCATCCAGACCCAGATCGAGACCACGGCGCGGGGCATCGTTGAGAGCTACGACTACCGCGAGGAGATCGACGCGGCGCAGGACGAGCTCACGCTGCTGCGGCGCTACACCACGGCGATCCGGGGCGAGATCCGCCGCGGCATGATCGAGGACCCGGATCATCCCGGCACTGTCGTCACCGGTATTGCCATCAGCCAGAATCTGCAGTTCACCGGCGTGACGCAGACCGGGGAAGACGGCTATACCTACTATGAGCTGGAGAGCGGCCAGACCTTTGGCCTGTATACCTCGACCGGCTGGCAGTTCTGGATCGACGGCACCAAAAAGGGCTGGTTTTCCAGTCTGGACGGTATGCTGCACGTCGCGAATATCGTGGTGGAGCAAAGCCTGCAGCTCGGCAGCTCCTGGCAGCTGAAGGGCAATATCGAAGGGACGAGAATGGAATTTGTCTATGTGGGGGGATGAGGCATGGCGGAGCTGAGTGTCTATCTTCATATCAACACCTGGTGGGATACAACTGTCCATATCCCTTACGAGGTTGCGCTGGATCAGGCCACGGGAAAGACAACGGTGACGTTCGGCACGGTCAGCCTGAGCTATTTCGGCGCAGGCGGAGCAGGGACGAACGGCAGCGTCGGCGTCACGGTCACACCGGCGGACAACAGCGGAGCTTCGGCCAGCTGCTCGATGGGCTGGTCCGGTACGACGGCCATCAACGGCAAAAGCTACAGCGGCACGCTGAGCCCCTCGGCAGTGACTGTGCAGCACAGTCTGACCAGCGGCGAGAAGAGCGTGCGCGTCTCGGCCTCGGTGCGCATCGGCGTGCACGCCGAGCCATCGAACCCGAGCTGGTGGTATGAGCCCGCCGACAGCAACAGCCAGGTGACAAGCTGCGGAACCTATGCCCCGCAGAGTCTCAGCATCCGCCCGGAGGTTCTGACGGCCGGTGAATCAACGACACTGGATGTCAGCTACGGCGGCGGCTACAGCTTTACGGCCGTTTTCTCGGCGGGCGGCGTGGAGCTCGCCCGGCACAGCTGGAGCGGCGCCAGTACGTCTGTACCGTGTCCGGGCAGCTGGTTTGAGGCGGCCGGACTGACATCAGGGGGAGATCTGGCGGTGAGTGTCACCGTGACCGGCGCACTGCAGACGCTTTCAGGAAGCCTGACACTGCACCCCGGCGGCGATATGGCGCCGCACAGCGCGGGATTGACAGCGATCCCCGTTCAACCGGCGACGGCCGGGGAGTTCGCGGTATTCATAGCGGGCATTTCCTCGGCCATGGTCAGTCTCGAGGCCGCGGGGAAATACGGCGCGACGGTCCGCAGCGTGGTACTCAACTGGGGCGGACAGAGCGACCCCATGGTACTTGACGCCAATACCGGGAGATACCAGACGCTGATCGGGCCGCTGACGCGAAACGAGGAGCTGACGGCCAGGGTGACCGACAGCCGCGGACTGACCGGCAGTGTCTCTCTGACGGTCCCGGTGCAGAGCTACAGTGCGCCAAGCCTGACCGTCGGCGAGCTGTACCGCTGTGATGCTCAGGGCGCGGAGACAAACGGCGGAGCCTATCTCCGGCTGCGAGTTACCGCGGCGATCACAGCCCTCGAGGGCAACCGCGTCGAACGCCTGACGGCCGCGTGCGGCGGTGTGAGCGCGGTGCTGGTCTCGGGGGAGCTCTCCGGCGCGATCTGCGGCCCGCTGGAGAGCGATCGGAGCTATCTTCTGGATGTGACGCTGCAGGACGCGGTCAGCGAGCCGGTCACACGGCAGTTCTTGGTCGAGAGCGCGCTGCGCGACCTTGTGCTGATCCACAGCGGCGACGGCGCGCACCTCGGTATCGGCAAGGCGCCGGAGCAGGAGACGGGCAGCACGCTCGAGCTGCCGACCGGCGGGCGGCTGGTGATACAGGGGCTGCGGCTCGGTGACGAGAGCATCGTGCTGTCTCCGGCGCTGTACGGGCCGGGGCTCCCCGCACAGCCGCAGGAGGGACAGCTGTTTGTTCAGCTGGAGAACAATGGCGCACGGCTGCGTCTGTACGCCGACGGGACATGGAGGTAGATATGGAAGTTATTACAGATGAGGCGATGTCCGGCAACGGCACGAAGCAGCCGCAGTATGCCGGAACCTACGATGATAGGCTGAAGGCGGTCTACGACAGGATCGAAAACCGTTCCCCCTTCCGCTACGACGCGGAAAAGGATCCGCTGTACGGCCTTGTGAAGGATCGCTATGTGCGGCTTGGCAAGCTGTCGATGAAGGACACCATGGGCAAGGCGGCGGCCCTGACGGGCGGCTACGCCTCGAGCTATGGACAGCAGGCGGGGCAGCAGGCCTATGACAGGCAGCTGCAAAACCTCGACGAGGTCGTGCCGGAGCTCTACCAGCTCGCCTACAGCGCCTATCAGAACGAGGGCAAGGCGCTGGGGGATCAGGCTGCGATCCTTGCAAGCCGCCAGGCGGAAGAGTACGGCCGTTACCGCGATGAGCTGAGCGATTACCGCGAGGAGCAGGCCCTGCGGCGCTCGATGGAGCAGGAGCGCTACGAGCGCGAGAGGGCCGCCGCCGAGAGTGCCTATCAGCGGCAGAAGGATGCGCTGAGCGCCCAGCAGAAGAGCTATTCCAACCTGACGGCTGTCATCAAGGCCTCGGGCTATGCGCCGACCGACGACGAGCTGACGGCCTCGGGCATGACCCGTGCCGCGGCCGATGCGCTGCGCACCGAGTATCTGCGCTCGAAGAACCTGCTGCCCGAGCAGCAGGCCGCCGCGGCTGCCAAGACGAGCAGCAGTAAAAGCTACGGCGGCAAGTCCGGCAGCAGCACGGCAAAGACTACGGTCAGCAATGTGCTGCCTTTTGCGGCCAACAAGCTCAACCGCGGGAGCACAGCAAAGAGAAAAATGGAACTCAACTGACAGAGGGGGAGAATCATAATGGAAGCACCGAATCGCGTTTTGGAAATCAAGGCGGCCGTCGTCGCGGCGCTGGCGGCGGGGACGGCCCTGTTCGGCTCGCTCGGCTGGGCGGTGGTGATCTGGGCGGCGTGCCTGCTGCTGGACTATCTGACAGGCACCTGGGCGGCCATGGCGGCCGGAGAGTGGTCGAGCGCCGTGGCACGTAAGGGGCTGTGGCATAAGCTCGGCGAGGTCGTGGCTGTGCTGGTCGCGGCGCTGTGCGATCTCGCGCTCGGCGTGCTGGCTGAGGGGCTGCATCTCGCCCTGCCGCAGTTTACGGCCGTACTGCCGATCGTGCTGCTGTGGTACATTTTTACCGAGCTCGGCTCGATCGCGGAGAACGCGGCGGCGCTCGGCGCGCCGCTGCCGAAGTGGCTGGTGGCCGTGATCGCCAAATGCCGCAGCGCGGCCGACGAGCCTTTGCTGACGGAGGAAGAGGACAAAACAGAATAACGGAAAAACGGCCGCGCCCGATGGGCGCGGCCGCGGCTGTTTTTCAGCGCTTTTGCAGATTATACCGTTCCGGTGATCGTCAGCACACTGACGCCCGGCGTGGTCGTCCAGACGCCGGTGGTGGGATCCTGCGTATACTGCGCGGCGGGAACCGTCAGCTGTCCGGCAAGGGTTGTGAAGAGACCGGTGGCGGCGTCGTAGCTGTAGTTGACGTTTGCGCTCCAGGGCGTGCCGTTGTAACTGACGGCGAGCTGATGGAGGAGCGGGTCGAAGGTGTCGGTGAGAACGAGGGCGGCCTCCGCGGCGACCTCGGTATTGCCGGCGTTTTGCAGAATAAAGGTGTAGGTCAGCTCGCTCGCGCCCGTGACGGTCTCGGGGCTCATGGCCTTGGCGATCGAAAGCGCGCTCTCGGCCCCGGCCGTGACCGTGGCGGAGGCTGTCAGCGGGGCAGACAGCGTGCCGCCGGTGACCGTGGCGGTGTTGGTCAGCACGCTGCCGACAGCGAGCGGGGCGAGGGCGTTGACCTGCGCCTGGTAGACAACGGTCACACTGCCCTCAGCCGGGACCGTCAGGCCGGTGACGGTCATCGGCGGCCCGGCCGTGACGGTCGGCGCGCTCTGGAGGACGCCGTTCTGATAGTAGAGCAGCGAATCGGGGACGTAGCTCAGCGGCGTGAGCGTCTGGGTATCGAGCGTGTAGGCCGCTAAATCGTCTGTGAGCGTGAGATCGGTCAGGGCCACGGTGCCGGCGTTGGCGAGGGTGACGATATAGCTCAGCTTCTCGCCGGCCGTGTAGCCGCTGCCGACCGCGGTTTTGGCGACCGTAAGCACGTCGACGAGATTGCCTGTGACGATATTCGAGCGCAGGACAGCGCCGGGATAGCTCAGCGTGGCCTGGTTGGTGAAGGAAGGCAAGAAAATAACCCCTTTCAGAGAGTGATGCGGGATGGGCCCGCAGTACAGTCTATGAAAGGGGTCAAAAGGGCGTGCGCCCTCGTCACGCGCGCGGGGCGATGATGACCTCGCCCTGCGCCTCGGGGATGTCGCGGATGATCTCGCCAACCTCGGGCACGGTAATGCGCCCGGAGAGCGGGTTCTTGATCGAGAGAATCGGCGCGGTCAGCGTGGCCTCAACCGCCGAGCGCTCGAAGGCGAGGTCGGCGTCCACCATCTCACAGTCGATCAGCTTCAGGTTTTTGCAGTAGCAGAAGGGCTGGGTGCCGCGGATCCGGCAGCCGATCAGCGTCAGATCCTCGGCGTACCAGGCGAGGTATTCGCCGTTGATCTCGCTGTCGCGGACGGTGATGCGTTTGCCGTGCCAGAAGGCGTCCTTGGTGTCAAAATGGCAGTTGACAAATTCGGCGTCCTCGATGTACTGGAACGAGTATTTGCCGGTGAGGCGCACGTTCTCAAAGCGCAGGTGGCTCGAGCGCAGCATAAAATACTCGCCCTCGGCCGTCGTATCGCGCATGACGATGCCGCGCGTCGACCAGCCAAACTCAGGGGATACGATGTCGCAGCCCTGTACCGTGACCACACCGCACTCGCGCAGGGCCTTGATGCCGTGCAGCCGGGAATTTTCGATCGTCACACCCTCGCTGTACCAGATCGCGGCGCGGCAGGTTTCTGTCATCTCGCAGTTTCTCAGCGTCAGACCGGTGTCGTGCCAGCAGGGGTAGCGCAGCTTGAACGTGCAGTTCTCGGCCGTCACGGCCGCGCACTCCTTGAGCGCGCTCTCGCCGTCGGCCGGGCCCTCGAAGCTCACATGGTCAAGATGCAGACTGCGGCTGCCGTACAGCGCGCGCTCGGCGTCAAAGCGTTGATTTTGAATGTCCATAGTCGTTATCTCCTTTTTCATTTGCTGTATTATACAGCAAAAACAACGATTTGGGAAGCGGCGTATTTGTAAATAATATGTAGACAATCCGGAGCAAGGAAATCAGATGGAGGCATATGATGCACAAAAAGCCGTATTTCGTCCTGTACAAACGGCGAACCGTGTGATAAAATAAAGCAGCGCGGTTTCAGCTTATTCCCTCTTCGGCAGAGGCGCGCAAATTTAACGGTATATAGAGGTGTTTTCTTTTGCAGGAGCCTACTCTTGTCATTCTGGCCGCCGGAATGGGCAGCCGTTTTGGCGGTTTGAAGCAGATCACCGCCGTGGACGATCACGGCCACGCCATCATCGATTATTCGCTCTACGACGCGTACCGCGCCGGCTTTCGGAAGGTCGCCTTCATCATCAAGCACGAGATCGAGGAGGATTTCAAATCCCGCGTCGGCCACCGGATGGAGAAGTATTTTGATGTCAAGTATGTCTATCAGCAGCTCGATCGGCTGCCCGCGGGATATGCCATTCCCGAGGGGCGCGTGAAGCCCTGGGGCACGGGCCACGCGGTGCTGTGCTGCAAGGGCATTGTCGACGGGCCCTTCGCCGTCATCAACTCGGATGACTACTACGGTGTGACAGCCTATACGGCGCTCTATCACTACTTAAAGGAGCCGCACGGAAAGCACGAGCACGCCATGGTCGCCTATGAGCTGCAGAAGACCGTGACCGAGAACGGCTCGGTGGCCCGCGGCGTCTGCCAGGTCGAGGACGGATGTCTCACCGACGTGGTGGAGCACACCCGCATCGAAAAGCGCCCGGACGGCATCGCTTATACCGAGGATGGCGGCGCAAGCTGGGTCACGCTGCCCGGCGATACACCTGTCAGTATGAACTGCTGGGGCTTCGGCGTCGAGATGCTCGACGAGCTGGAGGCGCGCTTTGCCCCCTGGCTCGACAGAAATTTGCCGGTCAATCCCCTGAAGGCCGAGTATTTCCTGCCCTTTGTGACGAACGAGCTGATCCAGGAGGGGATCGGCAAGGTTCATGTGCTCAACTGCCACGAGACCTGGCACGGCATCACCTACAAGGAGGACATGGCCGATGTTGTGGCCTACCTGAGGCAGCTGCGCGATAACGGGACATATCCGGAGGTCTTGCTGGATTAAAGCATTAACTGTTGAGCCCCTAAGGGGGCTCAACAGTTAGAAAGGAAGCACCCCGCTGCGCGCACTCGGCTTGCGGGGGACGCCTCGCATCGTCAAACGAAACTCGCTCCAGTCCGCTTCCCCGGTTTCCGTAAGCACCGGGAAAGCTCCCTATCCGCTCCTTCCGTTTTCCTCTCAAATGCAAAGCTCTTGCTTTGCATTT
>CACXDT010000046.1 GCA_902766405.1 Oscillospiraceae bacterium | reverse complement strand
TCGTTTGCGCCGTCGATCGCCGCGGTTCGGATCGTATCCCTTGGATTGACGTTCTGCAGCGCGGTTTCATTGACGACCTCCTATTATGCTGATCGATCACATAGGGATCGCGACAGGCTTCACCTGCCTCCAGTACGGCTTGCTCAATGTGCTCCTGCCGATGTTGGGCTCATCGCTTTGGGGCATCCACGGCGTGTGGGCCGGCATTGCCACAGCGCCCGAGCTGACGCTGATCTGTACGCTGTTGTTTGTGCTTTTGCGATTTGGAAAGGAGAACTTCCCCTTCCTGCTTTGGGATATGGATTCGGAGATCGTGGTCATGGACGAAGTGCTCTCGGCAGATTCGCCCGTTCACCTGGCAGAGCGCGTCAGAAGCTGCATGCTCTCCCATCAATATGCGAGTACAGTAGCCGACAACGCGGCTCTCGTTATCGCGGAGCTTCTATCGTGTACGATCAAAAAGAACGAAAATACAAAAAAGGCGGTTCTGATAGAGCTTTCGCTCTTCTTCGAGGACGATTCAGCTCAGATCATTGAACGCGATTCGGGAGAATTGTTTGAGTTTGTCGCTTCTGATACCCAGGTCGGCGATTTGAGCGGCTGTATCCCGGTCGGACAGACAAAAGCGCAGCGCGAAATAGCCTATCTTGTCACCACCGGCTATAACCGGAACAGGATACGTTATTCGCGCTATGAAAAGCAATAATCTTTCACAGCTTTCCGTTTCCGTCCATAGCGAAAACGGAAAGCTGTTTGCATTTTTTACAGGATCCACCCGATTTTCAGCCGAAAGAGCAGCTTCCTCACGGCGCCGAGCGTTTCACTGTGTTCCGCGCAGGCGGCGCGCAGCGCCTCCTGCGCCAGTGCGATGCGATCGCTGTCTGGCGGTGTGCGTCCGAAATAGGCCTGTTCGGCCGTGTGGCGCACGACATCCGGCACGGCAATGCCGGAATAGACGGCCAGCCGCTGCAGCGCGATCGCGGCGCGGGAGGAGTCCTTCGCCTGGAGCAGCATCCGCCAGTAGAGCCGCGTACCGAGATAGCCGAGCAGGGCCAGCAGCAATGCACCCAGGGCGATCCAAACGCCTTTCCCAACAGGAGAAGGAGGCACCGCGGCGTCCCGGCTGCCGTTCGTTTCGCCGCCGGTGTTCGACCCACCCGGCGGCGGCTCGTGCGGCGGTTGTCCGGGAGCGGCGGTCGACGGGGCAAGAGTCGGTGCAGTCGTTGGAACAAGAGTAGGCTCGGCGCCGGGTGTGTCGGGGTTCACGGTCGGCGCGGTTGTCGCTGTCGGGGTGAGGGTCGGCACCGGCGCGGCCGTCTCGCCTGGCCAGCCCGACAGGCCGGAGGCGGCGGTCGCGTCTATTGGCAGCCAGCCGAAGCCGTCCCGGTAGACCTCGACCCAGGCGTGCTCCTGGCCGAGCGGAACCTCAACGCTCTGACCGGATTTTGCTTCCACTAAAAAGCCGTCGGTCAGCCGGGCCGGGATGCCAAGCGCGCGGTAGAGCACCGCCGCGGCCGTCGCGAAATGGATACAGTAGCCCGCGTTGGCCGACTGAAGAAAATAGATCGCAAAGTCGTCGGTGGGGTAAGGGCTGACATCCTGCGAGTAGACTGCGCTCGATCGCACATACTCGGCTACATCCTCGACGACATGGCTGTCCCCGGCGTGGATGCCGGCGTCGGACAGGATCGTGAGCGCGGCCTGGCGGGTGTCCTCCGGCAGTGCGGTATAGACCTGCCGGGCGTAGTCGCGGTAGCGGAGCTCGGCGTCCTGAAAGGCTACAGATACGGTCAGGCGGTCTGTCGAGCCGGGATAGGTCACAAAGCTCTGGATGTACTGATCGACACCGCCGCTCGGACAGGCCACGTCGCTCGTGAAGTTGCCCTGCGTGTAATAGGGCAGCAGCGCGTCATCCAGTGACCGCAGCAGCTCGATACGGATCGTGTGCGTGATCGCGTTTCTCTGCTGCGCGACAGCCGAGGCCGCAAAGCCCAGCGAGGACTGACCGCTGCTCTCCTCGCCGGCGGCCCAGCCGGTGCCCAGATAGTCGCCATAGGAGCGGCGGCGCAGATACAGGCTGCCATCGGCGTCGGTCGCAATGCGCAGAATGACGCTGTTCTGGTTTTCGTTCGGTGTGCGCGTCAGATCCACCATGTTGCCCGAGACGGCCCAGTTGTCCGGGGCCGAGCGGCGAAAGAGCGAGCCGTTGAGTTTCCATCCGCCGTTGTCCGCGGCCTTGTTCTCCCGCTCGATCAGACCGCGCAGCAGCTCGCCGAGCTTGTCGAAGCGCTCGGACTGCCGGACATCCTCCTCGGTATAGTTGTAGGTGTCCGGCCCGTGCAGCAGCAGCCCCACGCTCAGCAGCGCCAGCAGGGGCAGGAGCACGATCGCGGCCGCGCGGCCGCGGGGGCTTTCGGGGTGGAACCAGTCGCCGCCGACGGCTGTCAGGCAAAGTCCCAGCAGCAGCGCGAACAGCGGCGCACTCGGGGGATTGCCGTTGACGGCCAGACAGCCCAGCGCCAGCGGCAGCACGCCCATGAGCGTGTAGATGATGCGCCCGCCCTGGGACGAGAGTGCCAGCGTCAGATACAGCGCGATCAGAGAAAAGACCAGCGCGACCGGAAAGCTGTGGTCGATGCCCTTGTCCGTCGGGACGTAGGGCGTGCCGGCGTCGTAAAAATGCTCGTAGTATAGGCCGGAAATGCGGTCCAGCAGGTCGTTGAACTCAGCCGGGGCGTCGGCGGAGTACAGCCGCCACACGACCGCCACCAGACCGGTACAGACGATCACCGCCAGCGGAAAGAGCTTCGGGCGTACCACGCTCAGGCTCAGCAGCAGGCAGATCAGCGCCAGCAGCAGCGGCAGCAGAGGATCGACCCGCAGGGAAAAGGATTCCACCGCCAGAAGCTCAAGTGCCTCGAGTAACAACAGTAAAATGCCAAAAAGCGACAGCAGGTTCGATACACGGTTTGGCTTCACTGGGTCGTCACCTCCCCGCCGCGGATCAGAAAGACACAGCGCGCGTCCGAGAGATCGTAGCGCCCCGCCAGATCCAGCGGCCGCTGCAGAAGCTTCCGCATGGCGGAAGCCGCCTCGCTCTCGTCGGCAACGACATACTCGTCCCCGACGCACAGGCGGTGAGGCAGCTCACGCTTGCACAGCTCCAGACTCAGCCAGTAGAGCAGCTCGAGCCCGCGGTCGTTCTCGCCGGACTGACGCAGAATCGCGTAAATTGTCCGGTTGCGCGGCTCCTGCGCCTCACGCACGATCATCGAATCGGTTTTCGACGAGAGCTTCCAGTGCACGCTGTTCATCGGATCGCCGGGGCGGTATTCGCGCAGCTCGTGTTCCTCGGCATAGCCACCGCCGTACTTCACCTGCAGGCGCACCGGCCGATCGAGCGCGGCATCCAGATCCATCGGCTGCGCGGGGCCGACGGGGCGGGGGAGTACCGTACAGCGTACACTCTCGCCGCAGCGGCGCGGCAGGTTCCACACTCCGAGCAGATCGCCCACGGACACGCGCTGCAGCGAGCAGCTGATCGCGCCGCAGCTGTCTGTCGGCAGCTCGACGCGCGCCTGCGAGCGCAGCATCGCGTCGTAGCGCAGCCTGATGTCGCGTGTCTCGCCGGTAAAGCGGTTGTGGAGGCGCAGCTCGACGCGCACCTTGCCGACAGGCAGCAGGTGCCTGGTCGTAAAATGCACCGTCAGCACGGCCCTGCTGCCGCGTGTCACCGCGCCCGGGGCCTCCAGACGGAAGCGCAGGCCCAGCATGGCCGGCAGTGTCATCGTAAACAGCAGCGGCGGCACACACAGCACCGTCCAGCTCAGAAACGGTCCCGCCCAGCCGAGGTAAGACAGGCGGAAGAACTGCGAGACGGCGATGGCGAGCAGCCAGAAAAAGAGTCCAAGTCCGGGCATATCACTTGATGGCCGGGGCCTTGACGGCGTTGAGCAGCTCGGTGACCGCCTTATCCTGATCCGCCGGATCGCTGAGATCCTGGGACCAGATCAGCCGGTGGGCTATCGCGTCGTGGAACACATAGCGCACGTCCCGCGGCAGCACATAGTCGCGCCCCTGGATCCAGGCGGTGGCCTGACTGAGTGCCGTCAGGGCGATCGAGGCGCGGGGACTGGCCCCCTGCAGAATGCGGCTGTCGTGCCGCGTCCTTTCGCAGAGCGCGACAATGTAGTCGATCATCTCATCCTTGACGAAGACCGTCTTCACGTCGCGGCGCATGCGCATCACGTCCTCGCGGCTGACGACCTGGTGCACGCTCTCGAGCGTCTGGCCGCTCTGGCGGCGGCGGATCATCTCCACCTCGTCGCTGTGGGCGGGGTAGCCCATCGAGAGACGCAGCATGAAGCGGTCCATCTGCGAGTCGGGCAGCATCTGCGTGCCCTTGGCGCCGGTCGGGTTCTGCGTCGCAATGACGACGAAGGGCTGGGGCACATCGTAGGTCCGGTTATCCACGGTGACGGCGCCCTCCTCCATGGCCTGCAGCAGCGCCGACTGCGTGCGCGAGGTCGCGCGGTTGAGCTCGTCGGCCAGAAACAGGTTCGACAGGATCGCGCCCTTCTGATAGAGCATACTCCCGCTGTTCTTGTCGAACACCGAATAGCCGGTGATGTCCGAGGGCAGTACGTCCGGCGTGAACTGTACGCGGCTGTACGCCAGCCCAAGCGCGTGGGAGAAGGACAGGGCCATCGTCGTCTTGCCGACGCCGGGGATGTCCTCCATCAGGATGTGGCCGCCCGCCAAGATCGCCAGCAGCACCTTGACCATGACCTCGTTCTTGCCGACAATGGCCTTTTCGACCTCCATCAGGATCTTTTTGGCACTGCCGATCGAGGAAAATTCATTCATTGAGATATCCTCCGTTTTGGGTTACTGTTCTTTTTTACTTTTATATACGAAGACTTCTGTTTTATTCGGCTTTATTCAGCCAAATCCTCGCATTGGGAGCTAAAAGTATACCATATCCATAGCCTTTCGACAAGATGGAATCACAGGGATTCCGTCTTGTGTATGGAATTCTGCCCCTTTGCAGAGGGAAAGTAAACAGACAAAAGCTTCTGATAGGATATCATCGTCGAAAAATTACAAAAATTACTATATTTTTTAGTTATCAATGAATTTCTTCAAGATATAACATTCGGATCGTTTTATCCGTCTTGACAGAATTCCACAATCAGCGTTATACTTTAAGAAGTATGTCAAGACCGTGCCGATCCTGCTGCCGTTCGTTCCGCTCTACAGCGTAGAGAAATATAAGTGGCTCGCAGCCTGATTCTAATAATAAGGAGTTGTACCAATGAAAGCATTTATGGACAAGGATTTTCTGCTGGATACCCCGACCGCGCAGCATCTGTTCCACACCTATGCCGAGCATATGCCGCTGTGCGACTATCACTGCCACATCTCCCCGCGCGAGATCTATGAGGACCGCCGGTTTCACAATCTGACCGAGGTATGGCTTGGCGGCAAGCAGCCCGACGGCAGCTATTTCGGCGACCACTACAAGTGGCGTGTCATGCGCTCCAACGGCGTCAGCGAGGACTATGTCTCCGGCGACAAGCCCGATTACGAGCGCTATCTGAAGTTTGTCGAGGCGCTGCAGGTAGCCATTGGCAACCCGATGGTGCACTGGTGCAACCTCGAGCTCCGGCAGTTCTTTGGCTATGACAAGCCCCTGACGCCCGAGAACGCGAAGGAGTGCTGGGATTTCTGCGCCGAGAAGCTGCAGAACGACCCGAACCTGACTGTCCGCGGCATCATCCGCAAGGCGAACGTCGCCTTCATCGGTACGACGGATGACCCCATCGACTCGCTCGAATGGCACAAGAAGCTCGCCGAGGACAAGACGCTTGACGTGAAGGTCTGCCCCTCCTTCCGCCCGGACAAGGCCATCAATATTTCGAAGCCCGGCTTTGCCGAGTACATCGGCAAGCTGGCCGCGTGCGTCGGCAAGGAGAAGCTCGCCACCGCGCAGGAGGTCATCGACGCCCTGCTCGAGCGCGTGCGTTTCTTCCACGAGATGGGCTGCCGCGCTTCTGACCACGGTCTCGATTACATCCCGTTCCGCCCGGCCGGCATGGACGAGGTCAACGCGGTCTTCCAGAAGGCCATGGCTGGGGAGTGCGTCAGCGTCGAAGAGGCCGAAAAGTATCAGACCGCGCTGCTGCTGGCCGTCGGCCGCGCCTATGCCCAGTACGGTATCACGATGCAGCTCCACTATTCCGCCTACCGCAACCCCAACAGCCGTATGCTCAAGGCGCTCGGCCCTGACACGGGCTATGACGTGATTGGCCAGAACAATTGCGCCGCCAGCATCGCGCAGTTCATGGACGCGCTGGAGCAGACCGGCGAGCTGCCCCAGACCATCCTCTACTCCCTCAACCCGATCGACAACGCGCTGCTCGGCACGCTGATCGGCGCTTTCCAGGGCGACACGGTCCCCGGCAAGATCCAGCACGGCTCGGCCTGGTGGTTCAACGACACCAAGAACGGCATGGAGGATCAGATGCGCACACTGGCGAGCCTCGGCCTGCTCGGCAACTTTGTCGGCATGCTGACCGACTCGCGCTCGTTCCTCAGCTATGCCCGCCACGACTACTTCCGCCGCATTTTCTGCAACCTCGTCGGAAACTGGGTCGAAAACGGCGAGTTCCCGAACGACGAGGCCGCGCTCAGGAAGATCGTCGAGGGTGTCTGCTTCAACAACGCCAAGCGGTATTTCCGCTTCTGATGCGGTCTCCTGCACGGATTCCGTACATACTGTATGAATCTGGAGCTGTGAAAAAAGTCCATTTCGGCCGTAGGGGCGGCAACCTGCCGCCCGTGCGGCTCAATCTATTATATTTGTGAATAAGTTGGGCAATTTCGCGCTATGATGCGAATTTGCCCAACATTTTTAAGTGAAATATGCATTTCTGCGCGCGGGCGGCTAACTGCGTGCCCTGCGGGTATAGCCGCCCCTACGATAGAACCCCCAATTTCAGACTTATTTCACAGCCCCTTATTTTCATCGTTTCATGATGTTCCGGCTTCGGGCAGGCAGTGCATCTGCTGCTGGCTGAGGACGCGGAAGCCCTCGGCCGTCTTGTGCAGAGAACGCAGACCGAAATCGCAGGCCCGGATCTTCAGATACAGCGCCAGCGCTTTTGCCGCGGAGGAGCCGGCGGGGAACTGGCTCAGATGGCAGTTGAATATGGCGTCCAGCTGACGGCTCAGAAAACCCGAGGTGTCCACATAGCGGGTCGGTTTTGCCGTCATATAAAAGGCAATGGCCCTGACCGGCGCGGCAGGGAGACCGTATTGCTTCATAATCTCCGTGTTTGGGGCAAAGCAGGCGGCCCGCTTCGCGGCGTTGCCGACGTTCAGATGGTCGCTGTGGCACTCGCTGCTCACGGACGGATCCGGGCAAAAGACGATCTCCGGCTGAAAGCTGCCGATCGCGCGCAAAATGGCCTCGAACAGCTCGTCCTGGCTGTAAAAGGCACCGTCGGAGAGTCCGGCGAAGCGGACATCCGTCACGCCGAGGCGCCGGGCGGAGTGGAGGGCTTCCTTTTTTCGGATCTCCGCCAGTTCTTCCGGTGAGACGCCGGACGGCGCGTTGTCAAAGCCAAAGCGGCCATCCGTGCAGATCAGAAACGAAACCGCTTTTCCGCCTGCCGCTAATTTGGCCGCGGTCGCGCCCGCGCCGATCTCGATATCGTCGGGATGCGGCCCGATAAAAAGGAAGCGCCCGTATTGCTCCGGCGAGGGAAACGGGGACGCCGCCCGGACGATCCATTGAGAAAGACTCATATCACACTCACCCATTCGATTTTTTGTCTATCTTACCATACGGTGTATGTAGTGTCAAAGTACAGTGCGAAATGATTTCGAAATGATTTTGTACGTGCGAAATGATTTTCAATTGACAAAACATCGCCGATCGCCTATAATAACAATGAAGAGCGAACCACGCACACGGTTAGCTCCTCAGCTTAGGTAAATACTTGTGGCAAAGCCACAAAGTCGACCGTCACTTTGCAGGAGTGGCGGTTGACTTTTTTGCGGGCTTTGCCTTTTGGGAAGTTTCCTTCACAATAATCGTGATTGTCCACTTCTTAATATGGAAAGTGATCCGCATAGAAACCACCTCCTTGCCGGAGGATGGAGCCAATCGCCTGCGTGTTTGTATGAACGCCCTTCATTGTCCCCTGTCGGGGATTTTTATTTTACAGGAAATCAGGGTTTTCGTCAAGGTTTTTGCTTTTTCACCCGCAGATGCACCGGGATACTGACCAGCGACAAGAGCACGATCCCGCCGCCCACAATATAGAAGCTGCTGATATCCGCCGTATCCATAAAGGCGGAAAAGAGCAAGGAGCCCACCGGCATAAACAGCACGGCGACCGTAAAAATGATGCTGAACACCCTCCCCAGATAAGCCTCGTCGACGGCAATCTGGACATACGACATAAATTGGATGTTAAAGGTCGTCAGCGATACGCCGAACAGTGCAAAGGGGAGCAGGCCCAGCCAGCCGTTCGCGGTCAGGGCCAGCAGCGGCTCGAGCAAAAGGGAAGCGCCCGTGCAAAGCAAAAACAGGATCAGCGCCAGCACATTGTCCCGGAATTTGTTGATGTGCCCGGCGAAGACCGCGGAGCTCAGGATGCCGCCCACAGCCTCCATGGCCAGCGCCTTGCTGTAAAAGCCGTCCAGGCAGCCGGCGTAAATGCTCTCGGTATAGGGGAGCAGGAGATTATACCCGGCCAGGAAGAAATTCACGAGTGAGGACAGGAGCACCAGAAACAGGATCTCCCTCTCCTTCGCGAGATAGCCAAAGCCCTCGGCAATGTCCGCAAAGATATTGCGTTTCTCTTTCCGGCTCTCGACAGCGCCGTCGATCCTCGTCAGCAGCGCCTCGGCCGCCGCGGATGCCGCGAAGGTCAGCGCGTCGAGCAGCAGCGCGCCACGGACGCCGATCAGCCCCACCAGGCCCACACTGAGGATCGGCCCGAGCACGCGCAGGAGCTCGCCGCCGGTGTGAGAGACGCTGTTGAAAAAGCCGATCCGGTCCCGTTCGACGACCTCGCGGATCAGCGCCTTGTAGGTCGGCGAATTGAAGGCGTAGACCAGGGCCAGCAGGGCGTTCGCCGCGATCATGACCGGTGCCATATAGACCGTATCCACAAAGAAGCTCAGCACGGCGCAGATCAGCGCCGAGAGACAGTCCGTGACAATGACGAGCCGTTTTCTGTCGCCCTTGTCCGCACTGGCGCCGCCGATCAGGTTAAAGGCAATCTGAATGAGCGTTTCGGCGCTCTGGTACAGGGCCAGCACCCAGGGCTTGGCGGCAAAGACGCCGACAATGCGGATGCTGTTTGCATAGTCGAACAGGATGTTCCCCAGCCGCGAGGTCCAGCTTCCAAACCACAGCAGGGCCTCATTTTTTCTGATGCGCATAAAAACATCTCCTGTTGTCGTTGAATTTGTAAGCATTATACTTCACGACAGCAGGAGATGTTTTTGTTTTGCATATCTGCAAAATCAGGTTGCGTATTTCTTTCGATCCGCTCGGTAGTTTCGGGCCAGGTTACGGCAGTCCAGCCACTCATAGATCTGGATCGCCTGGCGCATTTCTTCTGCGCCGAGCTCGGTTTCCCCGCTCTTGAAATGCTGGAGGCCCGACAGAAAGTGATACAGGTTTCTCTCGTACAGCCGGGTCTCGTCGGCCAGGAGCGGCCGGATACTGTCCCGGTACCAGGCCGCGACCGCCAGCTCGCCGCGGTGCAGACAGGTCTCCCAGATATTCAGCAGCACGATCAGGATCAGCTTGGTATTGGCCCCGTTTTCAGCGTGCTTCTCTACAATTTCCTGACCCATTCTGTGAAGCAGCGGGATATCCATAAAGAGATACAGGTTGCCGATCAGGATCAGCTCGTAGATTTTCCATTCATCGACCGAGAACAGGTAATCTGTCACCTCGTCCAGATACTCCTTCGGAAATGGCACTGTGTCGTCGCACTTGCAAATAAAGCTCTGGGCCAGGATCATGTTCAAGTGGTATTGGTACACCGAAGGGCACTTTTCGTACTTCTCCTTTTGTTCCCGGAAAAGGCGCAGGAAGCCGTCCGTGTCCCTTTGGTATTCCAAGGGAGTAAGCTGGCTCATAAACCGAATCGTCTCCGGCTCGTCATACCCGCGCACTGTATCGAGAAACTCACCCATCTCCACATGCATATTTTCCAGCATCCGCAGAAATCTCGTGAGCGTGATATCGCTCTCGCCCCGCTCAAAGCGCGAAATCTGTGAGACAGAAACGGTATCGTCCGCCACCTGCTTGAGCGAGATATTCCGATTCCGTCTGAACTCGTGAAAGACCTTCCCCAGCTGGTCATAATTCTGCATGTCCCCGGCGCTCCTTTCTGACGGCCTGTCCGTTTTCCAGCCAGGCGTCCGCTTCTTCCCACAAAAGAAAGACAACGATGGCTTTCGTGTCCGCGTATTGCTCCAGCATCTGACAGATCTTCGGGCTCTGATTCGCGCATTGTTTTCCCTGTTATAAATAGTGGATCCGTTCGGGGTCAAACCGATCTTGCTGTGTCCGCTCCTCGGCCGGGTAGCCCAGCGGAAATACCGCAAAGGCCCGCAGCCCCTCCGGGAGCCCGACGATCTCCTCCACGGCCTTCATGCGCTCCTCGAGAGGGGCGATCCCGAGCCATACGCCGCCAAGGCCCTGTCCGCCGCAGGCCAGCCAGAGGTTTTCCATGGCAATGCTCATATCGATCTGGGCATATTCCTGCGCCCATAGCCCCGTCCGGTAGGCCGAGACGATCGCCGCCGGCGCGCCTTTTGCACAGCGCGCATAGGGGCTCGCCTGGCTGAGCTTGTCCAGCATGTCTTTATCTGTCACAACATAGAACTCCCAGGGCTGCTGGTTCCCCGCCGAGGGCGCTGCCATCGCCGCGCGCAGCAGCGCCTCGATTTTTCCTCTCTCCACGGGCTTATCCCGGAACTTGCGGATACTTACGCGGGTATAGATTTCATTCATTTCGATTCTCCCCTTGGAATATTGATTCGTCCGTAAAATGCTCGTTGCCGAGGCAGAAAAACGTCATCGTTCCGGTCGCCAGCAGCTTTCCGTCCGTGCCGGTCACATTCACCTCGACAACGCAGGTGGAGCGGCCCCGGTGCCGGACCCTGGCCTCGGCGCGGAGCATCCCCTCGCTCTGGCTGTGCAGAAAATTCAGAGTGCTGCACTGTGTCACATAGTCCCGCCCGTCCGTGCGGGCCGCGATCGCGGCCGCCGTATCCGCCATGGTGGCATACACGCCGCCGTGTACGATGCCGTAGGGGTTTAAGTGCTGCCTGCCCGGCTCCAGACGGACGACCGCCCTGTCGGTCTCCAGCCCGTCAAGCTCGATGCCGAGCCATGTAATAAAGGAATTCTTCTCAATCAGCATCCGTGCCCGCTCTAACTTGTCCATGCTTCCGCCCCCCTTCTGTCACGGCCGGCGGATGCAGAGGTTCAGCACCAGCGAGACGGCGGCCAGGCAGAGCAGGAAGAGGAACGGGCCGACATAGCCGCCGGTGGACTCGAGCAGGCCGCTGGCGGCCGTGGCCATGAAGGAGGCGAACATCAGGTTGAAATTCATGACCGAGAAATTCAGCGGGAAGTACTTCGTGCCGTAGAAGGCGGAGGTAAAGGCCGAGGAGATCGTCGGCCCCGCGCCGTAGGAAAAGCCGGTCAGGCACAGGCCGAGGATGCACACCGGCAGCGAGCCGACCGAGACCGCGAGCAGCGTGACGGCCGCGGCCACGATGGTCAGGATATTGGCAAACAGCATGGTCTTTTTGCGGCCGAAGCGGTCGAACAGTGCGCCGATGGCGATGCGGCCCAGACCGTTGCACACCGAGAGGACACCGACGAGCGTGGTGGCCAGCGCGGCCTGCGCGCCGACGGACAGGGCCAGGTCGCGGGCAAAGGAGATGACCGTGTTGCCGACGGCCGACATGCACACGATGCACAGAAAAGCCAGATAGAAGGAGAGCCTACGGAGCATTTTGCCCGTGGGGTAGTCCTCGGCCTCGAAGTCCTCTTCCCCGGCGTCGGCTTTTTTCTGTGCCGAGGGCAGCTGCACCTCGGCGCCGGGCTTGCGCAGGAGGACACCGGTCACGAGCAGCACCGCCGCCAGGGCCAGGCCGACGGTGAGAAAGGCCGTGCGCCAGCCGGGGCCGTCGATCAGCGCCGAGGCCAGCTTGCCGACGACCAGCGCCGAGGATCCAAAGCCCATCATCAGCACGCCGGAGCAGAGGCCCTTTTTATCCGGGAACCACGCGCCGACCGTGGAGATGATGACGTTATAGGCGATGCCGATGCCGAGCCCGGCCATCACGCCGTAGCCCAGATACAGCAGCGTGAGACCGTCCGCGGTCACCCGGGAGCTCAGGAAAAAGCCCAGACCGCTGAGCGCGGCCGCCAGGAACAGACTCAGCCGGCTGCCGATCCGCTTGGAGACGAGACCGCCGACGAAGCCGCCCAGGCAGAAGAAGCACATCGTCAGCGTGAAGTTCAAGGCCAGCTGCGAGCCGGACCAGCCGAGCTCGGCCGCCAGCGGGGCCTTCAGGATCGACCAGGCGTAGATCACGCCCGCGAACAGCAGGGCGATCACCCCCAAAACAATATACAACCAACGAACAGAGACCGACTGACGCGACATGCTGTTCTCTCCTTTCGGCGCGCCCGAAATACGGGCGCTGTTTTTGTTTATATTGTAGCGCAAAGCGCGCCGTTTGTCCAGCTGTTTTTATATTTTATAAAATATATTTTATTTTTTACAAAATCCTCTTGCGTTTTTCCTTTTCCTGTATTATACTAATAGTCACAAAAACTACAGGATCTTTTTTCCCCGCCAGATCAGGAAAGGAAGTGTCCGCGCATGTCCGAGCAGAGCCTATCCGCCGCCTTTCGGCACAT
>CACXDT010000045.1 GCA_902766405.1 Oscillospiraceae bacterium | reverse complement strand
TTACTGGCATAGTAACGATGGTTATTGTATTACTGAGTGTTGGTGCCAGCCTTGCTTCATGCGTATCTGTTACGAATCAGACTGTTTTTGTCAGTCCTTCCGTGGAAAACAGACCTTTGATTATTCAGGACCAAGCGAGTCTATGGCTCGGTTGCTGGGAGGGGTGGGTGTATGTATATCCAGTTTATCATCCTCTCGCTTTTGGAGCAACTGGACAGTATCTGAGTCGGCTGGAGCCAGGAAGGCTGAGAAAAATCAGTAAGCTAATGGTTGCTGGAGAAACATTTTTGGATGTGACTACGATTGCTGGGCAGATTGGAAGTGAACTGTATTTTTTCAGCACAGCAGATGACAAGTGCAGCTTGTATATGATGAATATAGATACGGGAAAAACAGAAACCGTCTGGAACGGTCAACAGCGGATTTCCCGCAATGACATGTTTATAAACAACGGAGAACTTTGGCTGCGGTTGTTTGACAATGGTATTCAAGGAGATTATCTGCTTGTAAAAGAAGGAAATGCCCGGGTTGTCAGCAATGCGTTGAGACCTTATTACCTCGGCGAGAAAGAATATGTATTGAATTATGAACCTGGGTATGATCCGTGTCTGCTAATGCGGGAAAGGGGCGGTGAATGGCAGGATACCGGGTTGGACTGCGGAAACAAATGCACGCTTATCTCAACGCAATATGGATTGGTCGTTCACTGCAGCGGTTATTCCAAAGGCGGCAAACAACACTTGTATTTGATACAGCCTACCGGCGAGGCAGTTGAGCTGTTGACCTTTCCTTGCCTTTATTCCGTTTCGGCAATCAACATCTTTGATGAAAAACTGTATTATTCCATGAAGCGCTATGAAAAGTATGGCGAGATCGGAATGACGCGCTATGAAAATGACGAAGTCGAAGGCAGCTATATTATTAACTTAACAGATTTAAGCGCAGAAAAGGTAAGCAATATGATTTTTGACGGCTTGTACATCTTTGATGACAGCGGAATAATTGCTTGTGACGAGAATTGTAATATCTACAAGCTCGACTACAAAGGGAACGTGATAGATGTCCTGTTAGAAATCAAGTAAGCAATAAGTAGCTTTACAGAAATCCATGGGACAGGGTTTGGTTTTTGCGCTCTTTTTCAGGGGGCGTAGCCCTTCTTTTTTCGCATTAACCGTCCCCTTGTCTTCCGTTTTTATGCAAAAAGAAGCGGGTGCAGTTTAGTGAGGAAGCTTGAGATGGAAAAAATAATTATTCTGCTATCCCATTTGGTATGTAGTTTTTTTATCCATGTCTCTGCAATAGTAAACTATATTTTTTATAATGAAATCTCCATTGCTCAAAAAGCAATCACCTTTATCACCGCAATAATTCTTCTATGTGCGGATTATTATCTTTGTAAACGTTTATCTTATGGTCAATGTAAATGGATTCATTGGTTTGATTTACCGCTGATGATTGCCCCATGTGGGTTTGTATTATACATAACCCTTTCAAAATATATATACTATTACAAACCATATCATTTTTCTTTTTCTGAAATAATGATAATATTCGTTATCTTGCTCGTTGAAATTAGCATTCTGATAGAACGATTGAAGCTAATTCGTTTTTCTGCTCCTGCAGAAAAACCATAGAATGTCTTTCAAGACGATGGGGACGTAAGACAAAAGGACGGAACTTTCGTCTTCGTGGAAAAGACAGAAGAACCGTCTCCTAGTCTTGGAAACGCATAGAAAGGGAGAGTCACAATGGATAAGACGATTAACGGCGAGAGCGTTAACGACATTTATCTTGGTTTATGCAATATATGCGATTATGGGCAGAATATCGATTTGCTAAATGCATATGAAAAGACGATTTTCATTACACAGGAATTGGAAAATGAAGTGAATAACGGCGGCTTTTTCCAATTTTTCGACAACTCAAGCGGGCAGTTTGCATACAAAATCGTTCAAGCATTCTCTATAATTGGCGCAGTAAAAACCGCTGAAATCTGCGCGAAGGCTGTCGGAGCGTTTAAACATAAGCTTCCGACTGATTGGGAGGAAAGACGCGCTCTGCTAGACAAAATCGAAGACGAAGGTGTTGCCAGTATTCTAGAGGCGTGTGACAATGCGTTCTATGAATGTGAGGAAGACTTAGAATCATTGAATGCAGAGTACATTAGGAATAATATTGAGCATTTTAACTTTTCGATCTTGGATATTTGAGGACTGTGCTGTGGGAAGACAAGGGGACGGAGTATTTGTCATGGAAAGCGGCGCAGAGCATGGCATATGATTATGAGAAAGAACGGCGGGAAGCAATTGCCGCAGGTAACGAAGCCTTGGCCGATTTACGGGAGACTATGAATTGCCTCAACAGTGCCAGAAATTGGGGGATCTATGATATCCTTGGCGGTGGTTTGATTTCTTCTCTGATTAAACATAGGCGCATGGGCAAAGCGCAGCAGTATATTTCCAATGCGAAGAACAGCCTGCGACACTTCAGAGAAGAATTATGCGATCTTGGAAGACTGGACAGCATCAATCTGGACACGCAGGATTTCTGGGGCTTTGCGGATGTTGCCTTCGATGGTTTCCTGGCTGACGCAGCCATGCTGAGCCGCATCAATGAGGCCCGCGCCGACCTGTCCCGCGCAATTGAGCAAGTTGAGAGCATTCTGCGTAAACTGCAGTATCCATTGTTGCCATAAAGCGCGGCTCACGACCGGAGGCCGGTCATCATGAGCGAAAACAGCGTCCGGCCCTATCTGTTGGCCGCCGTCCTTTTTACGGCAGGCCCATGCTTGCGGTCCGGTTCCTCAATGGCCTGCTCTGAGCGCTCAAAAAACAGGCCGATGATTTTACTGTCCTCCATTCGCGTCACTTCCTTTCCGCCTCACCCTATATCACGGGATCGGAGAGCAAATCTTACAGGATTTCGGATATTTTTTGTTTTATTGTACCATGACAGCACAAGGCCCGCCGGATTTGCCCGGCGGGCCTCGTGCTGTCTGCTTTATCCGATCTTCTCAAACGAGACTTCCGTTTGCCCGGAATTATCGTGTTTACTCTGCGATCAGCCAGTCGATAAGATTTCTCGACCTGATCCCCTCAAAGCTGGTCTCCAGGCCGGGATCGAGCGACAGGATCATTTTCTCATAGTTGTCGCGCACCTTTTGCAGCGGTGCCAACTCACGGCGGCGGACATTCTCGCTGGTCATGGATTCCGTGACCTGAACGTACAGCTTCTCTTGCGCGTTTGTGGCAATAAAATCGATCTCAGCGTTGTCGATCTTGCCGATGGCTACGTCATAGCCGCGGCGCAGAAGTTCAAAGTAGACGATATTCTCCAGTATATGGCCGGTATCCCGATCCCGGAAGCCCAGTAAATAATTCCGCAGGCCGATATCAGCAATATAGTATTTGCCCAGCGTGCGCAGATACTCCTTACCCTTGATGTCAAAACGCTTGACCTCGTAGAAGATGTAGGATTCCAGCAGCGCCCCCACATAGGCCTGTATGGTGTGGGAGCTGGGGGCTGTCTTTCGCACACTTTCCTCCAGAAGTCCCTCGTTCACCAGCGTATTGCCGATCGAGTTTGCGGACACGGTACTGCCGATGTTGTCGGCGAGGAACAGATTTGCAGCTACAGAATAGCAAAAAAAATATGATCTTGTCAAGTTTTTGCAATCAATTGCAAAAACTTGACAAGATTCGATTCTTTGTATCACATTTTTATGCGAGATAAGAGCATTACGGCGTGGCCGGGACGACGGTCACGCCGGGCACCTCCAGCTCGAGGTACTGATCGACGATATCCATGATCGAATCGTCGCGCAGGATGATCGAAATCTCGATGCGGCGGTTGGCGGCGCGCCCCTGAGCGGTGTCGTTCGTGGCGACCGGGCGGCTCTCGCCGTAGCCCGCGGCGGAGAAGTAGCTCGCGTAGCGGTTCAGCGCGCCGCCGGCGTGGGACATCAGATAGTCCAGCACGGAGTTGGCGCGGTCGGTGGACAGCCGACGGTTGCGCGCGTCGGAGTCGGTGCTGTCGGTGTGACCGGCGATCACGATCGTATCTACGTAGCGCGTGTTCTCTTCGTTGGCGAGGAACTGGGTAAAGACTGTGATCAGTTGATCGAGCGCCGGACCGGCCTCATTCTTGATGCTCGACGAGCCGGTGTCGAACAAAATGCTCTCGTCTAACAGGATGCTGCCGTTATCCCCGATCGAGACGCGGCTCCCGTCGCCCATGACCTCGACCATCGCGTCGCGGATCTTCTCAAGGATCGACAGGCGCAGCACGGCGATCGTCTGCATCTGGCTGCGCATCGCGGTCAGCTCCTCGCCGGCCGCGCGGACATAGGCCTCCTGCTCGGCAATCAGCTGTGCCTGGGCGGAAAGCTTCGCGTCCTGGTCGTGGAGCTGTTGACTTTGTGTTTCAAGCGCCAGCCGGGAGGCTTCCAGCTCGTCCTCGATCGCCGCGAGCTGTGCCTGGGCGGCGTCCACGTTCTGCTGCGTCTCGGCCAACTGATCCTGGGTGGCGTAGAGATCCTCTTTTGTGGTGTCCAGCGTCTCCTGCGTGGAGAACAATGTGTCTAATGTCTCGGATAGAGACAGCCGGGTGGAGGACAGCTCATCTTCGGTGGTTTTCAGCGTATTGCCGGTAATGAGATTTTGTATGTAGCTGAGCAGCATCAGGAAAAACAGAATCAGCGCCACGGCGGACATCATATCCGCGTAAGAGGGCCAGAAGCCCTGTTCGCCCTGGGCAGTCTCGGTCAGACTGTCGGAGCGCCGGCTGCGGCGCCTCATTGTCTCGCCGCCTCCGCGCGGCGGTCAAGCTTTCTCAAATCGCTGGTCAGGTCGCGTACGGCAAGGTCCAGGCGCTCCACGCTGCCGCGCAGGTTGTAGTCGACCTCCTGGAAGTCCTGCACACCGGCGTTGAATTTGCCGATGGCGGCGTCGTAGGCGGCCGCCGTCTGAATGCTCTGCTGGGCCGACTGGCTCAGGGCGGCACCGGCGCGCCTGGTCGTGTCGGCATAGGCCGTGGCCGCGTCGGCCAGAGCGGCGCTCATGTCCTTGACAAGGCTGTTCATGGCCTTGACGACCTGGCGGGCCAGGTCGGAATTGTCGCGGATCGACTCGGTCTCTAAATTCGGGGCAATCTCCTCGTCCAGCCAGAGCTCAAGGCGCGTCTCCAACTTTTCCCGCTCGGCCTGCGGGCTGAAGATCGAGCGCAGAATCGTCAGCAGGATCGAACAGCCAGCGCCGGTCAGCGAGGTGTAGAAGGCGACACCCATGCCGCTGAGCGCCGAGAGCAGACCGCTGCCGACGTTGTCGAGCACGCTCAGCCATTCGCGGGAATTGCCGGTGCCGAGCAGCTCCGTCAGCGACGAGACCGAGAGACTCAGCCCCAGGAAGGTTCCGAACAGACCCAGCGTGACGAACAGGCTGACGGCGTTGTTGAGAAAGCGCTCGCAGAACATCAGGCCCGACAGCCTGTGGGCGATGACCTCCTCGATGATCGCGGGGGTGTTGACCTCGCGGCCAAATTTCCGGTAGGCGTCCTCATAGGCGTCCAGCACCGCGGCACGAAAGCCCCGCACGTTGTCGATGTCGTCGCCGCTCGACCGCCTGGCCAGCCGGCGGTAGCGCGTGCAGCAGTGCACCAGCAGCAAGACGGCCAGAAGAAATAGCGCCAGAATCATGACGATGACGACGGCCCCGGCCAGGGGCATATTTTGTAAACGGCTCATGACAGTACCTCCTGTTTCGTGTCTCCTCTCCGACTGAAAATGGTCGGAGAAAGTCATACCTGCAAGAATACACGTTCAGTATAGTCCTGACATGGGTGTTTTTCAAATTAAAAAATCTTAAGGTGTGAAGTATTTACAGGTTTAATGCGTCAATGACGGCCTTGGCCGACAGCGTGAGCTCTTTGGCAAATTCCGCGTCCGGCGAGCGCACATCCACACAGACGGCCTCGCTGGCGGCCGAGGGACGGATGCGCAGCGTAAAGCGCTCGCTCTCGAGCCCGATCCCGTCGGAGAAATCGGCGCCGAGCGGCAGAAACAGCTCCGAGAGCGTTCCCATCAGGCGTGCCCGGTCACGGCAGCGGCAGCGCAGCCCCGTGTCCGCCGACGCGGTGCCAGTCTCCGGCGCTGTCGTGAAGGCCTCGCCTGGCGTCAGGCGCAGCCTGCCCTCCAGCGCGTCGACACAGCACTGGTAGTAGCTCAGCGGCGTACCGATGTCGCGCCAGTAGCCCTCGAGCACTTCGCCGTGCAGAAGTTCACCGGCGGCGAGCAGGGCGGGGAACAGCTCCCGGCCGAAGTCACAGGCCCGTCCGGCCGGGATCGCGTTCAGCGCGCGCGGCGAGAGCACATAGATGCCGGTGTTGATGCAGTCGGTCACGACGTGCGGCCAGTCGGGCTTCTCGATAAACGAGCGGATGCGCCCGGTCTCGTCGGTCACGGCCAGCCCGTAGCGCAGCGGCTCGGACGAGCGGCACAGCGCCACGGTCGCGGCGGCACCGCTCTCCCTGTGGGCGCGCCAAAGGGTCGACAGGTCAAAATCGCAGGCCGCGTCGCCGCTGATAATCAGCACGTCCTCATTGCCGATGAAGTCCGCGCAGTTTTTCACTCCGCCGGCCGTGCCGAGCGGTTCGGTTTCCAGCATATAGCGCAGTCGGACGCCCCATAGACTGCCGTCACCGAAGGCACGGAGGATGTCCCCGGCGCGATAGCGCAGCGTCACACAGACCTCATCAAAGCCGTGCCGGCGCAGCAGCTCTAAAATATGGCCCATCATGGGCTTGCCCAGCAGCGGCACCAGGGGCTTAGGGCTGCCGCCAGTGATCGGCCGCAGCCGCGTGCCCTCGCCGCCGGCCATCAGAATTGCTCTCATGCTCGTTCCCTCCCACGGCAGAAACAGCCGCAGATGTTTTTCCCGTGCCTATTATCTGCTGCCAGGCGCAAAATATGTGTAAAAGCCGGACAGATAACAGGCAGAATTCAATAAAAATATTGTAAAACGGCTCCATCTTTGATATACTGCTATATTGTATATAATCCGGTGCATTCTATTCGGGAGGGGATGCCCTATGAATAAGAAAATACAGCGCCTGTCAGAGCCCGGCGTCGGCATGTATATGCTCTTTCTGGCGATTTTTGCCGCGGCCACGGTGGTGATCGGCCTGCTGGATCTGACGCCGGTCTACCTTGCGGCTGCCGAGGCCGTTGTTGTGCTGGGGCTGATGATATACAACCGCTTTGCCAGAAAGTCCCGCGCCAGGCAGTTGGCCGCCTTCATCGAGGAGCTCACCTACGACACCGACAGCGCCAGGAACAACACGCTGCTCAACTTCCCGCTGCCGATCGCGGTTTTCCGCCTGGACGATACCCGTGTGGTCTGGGGCAACGACATGTTCTTTGCGATGGGAACGCAGGAGATTTCGCGTGTCGGCGCCCATATTTCGGACATGGTGCCGCAGTTCGGCGGCAAGTGGCTGATGGAGGGCAAGAGCATGTACCCCGGCCTGCTCGAGGTCAAGGGCCGCAAGTACCAGGTACACGGCAACATCATCCGCTCTGAGGAGGAGAACAGCGAGAGCGCCTACATGGGCATCACCTATTGGGTCGATGTCACCGAGTACGACAATACCCGCCTCGAGTATATCAATTCCCGCCCGATGGCCGGGATCATCGTGATCGACAACTTGGAGGAGCTCTACCGCAACCAGTCAGACCGCGTGAGGAACGATATCCTTGACGCGATCGCCGACCGGCTCAGCCAGTGGAGCGAGGAGCGCGGTGCGATCCTGAAGCGCTACGACCGCGACCGATTCCTTGTGCTGATGGAGCACCGCTACTTAGAGGAGCTCGAGCGCGCCCGGTTTCCGATCATCGAGGACATCCACACGATCGCCAGTCCCAACGGCATCAACGCCACGATCAGCATCGGTCTCGGCGTGGACGCCGGCACGATGGGCGAGACCATGCAGTTTGCCTCGATGGCCATCGAGCTTGCGCTCTCGCGCGGCGGCGACCAGGTGGCCGTGAAAAACCGTGTCAGCTTTGAGTTTTACGGCGGCCGCGGCAACGAGGTGGAGAAGCGCACCAAGGTCAAGTCCCGTGTCGTCGCCACCACGCTTGCCGAGCTGATCCGCGATTCGTCCCGCGTCTACGCGATGGGCCACACCTACTCCGATCTCGACTGTGTGGGCGCGGCCGTCGGCGTCTGCTGTCTTGCGCGCAAATGCGGCACCCCGGCCAACATCGTCATTGACGAGGAGCACACCGCCTCGGCCGCGCTGATCGAGCGGCTGAAAAAGGACGAGGAATATGCAGACGCTTTTATCACCCCCGAGGAGGCTATGCTGCGCGCCGACGGGCGCACGCTGCTCGTCGTGGTCGACATCAACCGCCCCGAGCGGGTCGAGGATAAGGATCTGCTCGAGAGCTGCAATCGCGTGGCGGTGATCGACCACCACCGCGTCGGGGCGACCTACATTCAGAACGCGGCGCTGAGCTTCATCGAGCCCTACGCGTCCTCGGCCTGCGAGCTGATGACCGAGATATTGCAGGAGGTGGCCGAGCCCACCGACATCCTGAAGGTCGAGGCCGAGGCGATCCTCGCCGGCATCGTGCTGGATACCAAGAGCTTTTCGATCCGCACCGGCGAGCGCACCTTCGACGCGGCGGCCTATCTGCGCCGTCTCGGCGCCGACACAGCCGATGTCAAGCGCCTGCTGCAGAGCGATGTCGAGGACACCGTCGCCAAGTATAAGATCCTGCAGAGCGCCGAGCTCTACCGCGGCGTCGCCATTGCCGCGTCGGACGAGGCGCAGAACCGCGTCGTGGCGGCCAAGGCCGCGGACGAGCTCTTAAACATCTCGGGGGTCGACGCCTCGGTTGTCCTCGCGCGGGACGGCAAGGGCGGGGCCTTTGCCTCGGCCCGCTCGATCGGCGAGATGAACATGCAGATCCTGATGGAGAAGCTCGGCGGCGGCGGCAACCGCAGCGCAGCCGCGGCCACGTTCCCGGAAGAGGATATTCCGGCCATTGTGGAGCGTCTAAAGGCCGTTATCGACGATTATCTTAATTAGTGCGCATAGAGAGCTAGGCGGCCAAAGGTAGGGGCGATTTCCCTAAAGGGACTACCTCGCTTTGCTCGGGTCGCGGAATCGCCCGCGCAGTACGAGTACTATTGTGCGGATTCGCCAGGGGCTATCGCCAACGGAAGAGATTCTCTCGCCGGGCCGTTCGTGAACGGCCCCTACGGGGTGCGGCTTTATTCTGCTGCTGACGAAAGCAGATACCCGTATTCAATCAACAGATACAAGATATACGCCGGAACCGCTCCGGCAGGAACAGGAGGACATACTCATGCAGGTTATTTTCAATGTGGATGTCAAAGGACAGGGCAAAAAGGGCGAGCTCAAAACCGTCTCGGACGGCTATGCCCGCAACTATCTGCTGCCGCGCCAGCTGGCCACCGAGGCCACGGCCGACAACATCAACGCCCTGAAGCTCAAGGAGAAGGCCAAACAGGCCCAGCTCGCCAAGGAGAAGGCCAAGGCCGAGGAATACGCCCGGAAGCTCTCCGGCGTACAGGTTGTCATCAAGGCCAAGGCCGGCAACGGCGGCAAGCTATTCGGCGCCGTCACAAGCGAGGCCATCAGCAAGGCCCTCAAGGAGCAGTTCGACATGGAGATCGAGAAGAACAAGATCGTTCAGGCTGACCCGATCAAGACCTTCGGCGCCTTCACGGTCAAGGCCAAGCTCGGCTTCGAGGTCAGCGGAAATATCAACGTGCTGGTCGTAGAAGGCTGAGCGTAAATGAATACTGAAGACTGAAGAATGAATAATGAATAATGAAGAATAATGGTATCGCTTCGCGATAATTAAAATCGTCCGCGAAGCGGACACATAAATTATTCATTATTAAGTTTTCAGTATTCATTACTCATTTTAATTCTTAGGAGACAGGGCAGACTATGGAAGAACTGTTGGGGCGGCATGTGCCGTACTCCGCCGCGGCCGAGCAGGCCGTGATCGGTTCCATGCTGATCGACACGCGCTGCGTGCCGGATGTGCTGGAAAAGGTCAGGGCGGACGAATTTTATATCAAGGATAACCGCGATATCTTCGAGACCATCTACGCCATGTTCTCCTATGCCCAGACCATCGACCCGCTGACCGTGCTGGAGCAGATGAAGATCCGCGGGGTTTATGAGGAGCGCTTCGACAGCTATCTCGCCCAGGTCATGAGCATGACGCCCACGGCGGCCAACGTCCTCGAGTACGCGGCTATCGTGCGCGACAAGGCGCTGCTGCGCCGTCTGGGCGACGCCGCCGACGAGATCACCGCCATGGTGAATGAGGGCGCCGGCGAGGCCGAGACGCTGCTCGAGGCCGCCGAGCGCAAGATCTACGCGCTGCGCCAGGGCCGCTCGAACGGCGGGCTCAAGCCGATCTCCGAAGTTATGCAGACCGTTTTCGACGAGCTCTCGGCCGCGGCCGACTCGGGCAGCAAGATCCCCGGCATCCCCACGGGTCTGCCGGACATGGACAGCCAGATCCTCGGCCTCAACAAGTCCGAGCTCATCCTGATCGCGGCCCGACCCGGCATGGGCAAGACCAGCATCGCGCTGAATATGGCAATGCACGTCGCCCTGAACGAGCATAAGTCGGTGGCTATCTTCTCGCTGGAGATGTCGCGCGAGCAGCTGGTGACGCGCCTCCTGTCGCGCGCGGCCCTGGTGGGCAGCCAGAACTTGCTGACCGGCCAGCTCAGCGAGCAGCAGTGGCGCAGCGTCACCGAGGCCGCCCAGGCCCTGAGTGCTACCGATATCCTGATCGACGACAACCCGATGCTGACCGTGGCGGACATGAACGCGCAGTGCCGCCGCATCCGCAAGTTAGATCTTGTCGTCATCGACTATCTGCAGCTGATGCAGAGCGCGGGCAGCGGCCATACCTGGTCGAATGAGAGCCGCACCCAGGCCGTCAGTGATATCAGCCGTATGCTGAAGATCATGGCCAAGGAGCTCAACGTACCGGTCATCTGCCTCTCTCAGCTCAGCCGCGCCAATGAGAGCCGCACCGACAAGCGCCCGATGCTCTCGGACCTGCGCGAATCCGGCGCCATCGAGCAGGACGCCGACGTTGTCATCGGTCTGTACCGCGACGGCTATTACAATAAGGAATGCGAAAACCCGAATCTGGCCGAGGCCATCGTGTTGAAAAACCGCAAGGGCTCTACCGGCACCGTCGAGCTGACCTGGCTGCCGGAGTATACCTCCTTCGGCTCGGTCGAGCGGCACAGGGAAGATGAATATTGACTGGTCTCTGCTGCCCCCGGGCAGCCGTGTGCTGTGCGCCGTGTCGGGCGGGGCGGACTCGGTCTGTCTGCTGCACCTGCTGAAAACGGCCGGGCACGAGCGTGGATTGACCGTGTACGCCGCCCACTGCGAGCACGGGCTGCGCGGCGGGGAGTCGCTGCGGGATATGGATTTTGTTCGCGCGCTCTGCGAGCGTCTCGCTGTGCCGCTGACCGTGAGACACGTGGATGTGCCCGCCTATGCCAGGGCGCACAGCCTCGGCGTCGAGGAGGCCGCGCGGAAGCTCCGCTATGCCTTCCTCGAGGAGACCGCGGACGCGCTCGGCTGTGATCGCATCGCCACGGCGCACAATGCCGGCGACCGGAGCGAGACCGTGCTGATGAACCTCTGCCGCGGCAGCGGCGCGGCCGGGCTGCGGGGCATCCCGCGGCAGCGCGGACGGATCGTCCGGCCGCTGCTGGACGTGAACCGGGCGGAGATCCTTGCCTATCTCTCGGCGAACCGTCTCGACCACGTGGAGGACAGCAGCAATACCTCGCGCGCGTATACGCGAAACCGGCTGCGGCTCGAGGTAATGCCCCTCCTGCGGCAGAGCTATCCCCGTCTCGACGAGAGCCTTGGGCGCACCGCCGCGCTGCTGTCGGACGACGAGGAGTGTCTTGCGTCTCTCGCGGAGGATTTCATTTCCCGTGAGTACGACGATGGCAGCCTGCCGACGGCCGCGCTGCTCGGCGAACACCGGGCTGTCGCCTCGCGCGTGCTGCGCCGCCTCTGCCCCGGGGCGCTGAGCTGCGAGCACGTCTCGCTGGCGCTCGACTTCTGCACCGGCAGCGAGCTCGGCTGGCTCGACCTGCCGGGCATCCGTCTGCGGCGCGAGGGTGGCCGCCTGTATTTCACGGCCGACGCCGGGCGGAGCATCGAGGAGCGGGTACTCCAGATCGGCGGTCGCACCGAGCTGTCCGAATGCGGTCTCGTGCTGACGGCGATGTTTTTACAAAAATATGATGCAGAAATTCACAGCGAGTTCAAGACTTTGACGCTCAGTTGTGACAATATAGAGGGCGATATCCTTGTCTCCTCCTGGCGCGCGGGCGACACGATGCGCCCGGCGCGCCGACATGTGACGAAAAGCCTGCGCAGGCTCTTTGCCGAGCAGGGTTACACCCAGCAGCAGCGCGCCCTGACGCCCGTACTGCGGGACGGCGCCGGTGTTCTGGCCGTGTGGGGGCTCGCCGTGGACGAGCGGGCCGTGCCGAAGAGCGGCGGGCGCTGTATTTGCATAGAGAGTCAAAAAATCGAAAAAGATAAAGGCGGGGGCGTATGACGCCCGGCCGGAGGGTAATATGGAAAAGGATATTGAGAGAGTTCTGATCACCGAGGAAGAGATCGAGCGCCATGTGGCCGAGGTCGGCCGGCGGATCTCTGAGGACTTTGCCGGCAAGGACCCGGTCTTTGTGGGCGTATTGAAGGGTTGTTTTATTTTCATGGCCGATCTGATGCGCCATGTGTCGATCCACTGCTCGGTGGACTTTATGGCCGTGTCCTCCTACGCGGGCACCACCTCCACCGGCGCCGTGAAGATCCTCAAGGATCTCAAGAGCGACATCGGGGGCCGCCATCTGATCCTGGTCGAGGATATCCTCGACTCCGGCGTCACGCTCAACTATCTGAAAAACTATCTGCTGGTCCGCAAGCCCGCCTCGATCACCGTGGCGACGCTGATGGATAAGCCGGCCCGCCGCAAGGCCGACATCTATGCCGACTATTCATGCTTCGAGGTGCCCGACGCCTTTGTCGTGGGCTACGGCCTGGACTATAACGAGAGATACCGCAATCTGCCGTACATCGGCGTTCTGAAACCCGAGATCTACAGCGAAAAATAATTTCCCCTGCACAAAGGATGTGACAACAGCTTGAAATCAAACCGCAACCGCAGCCGTGACCTGGGCTTTTATATCCTGCTGATCGTGATTTTAGTCGCGACCATCTACGTCATGACCCGCACGCCCAATACCGAGAAGATGACCTACTCTGAATTGGTCGACCTGTTCACCGAGGAGAAGGTCAAGTCCTTCTACACCGAGGACGGCGAGCTCGTCATGGAGGTTCGCACCGGCGAGACCGACCCCGCCACCGGCGAGGAGCTGACCGCCACGAAGAGCTACAGTATGTACAGCTTTTCGGTGTTTTACGAGGACTTCCACGAGCTGATCGCCGAGCAGAAGGCCTCCGGCGTTCTCGAGAGCTACGACTACAAGGTGGGCTTTGTGGCCCCCTGGTGGCTCGCGTTCCTGCCCTACCTGGTGCTGGTGGGCGGCGCCATGTGGCTCTGGTACGCCATGATGCGCCAGCAGGGCGGCGGCGCCGGCGGTATCGCCCGCTTCTCCCGCGCCCGCACCCGCGTCGGCGTCGACGAGAAGAACAAAAAGACCTTTGCCGATGTGGCCGGCTGTGACGAGGAAAAGGAAGAGCTGGCCGAGATCGTCGACTTTCTGAAGAACCCGGCCTCGTTCACCGCCATGGGCGCGCGCATCCCCAAGGGCGTGCTGCTGGTCGGCCCTCCGGGCACCGGTAAGACGCTGCTCGCGAAGGCCGTGGCCGGCGAGGCAAACGTCCAGTTCCTCTCGATCTCCGGCTCGGATTTTGTCGAGCTGTACGTCGGCGTCGGCGCCGGCCGTGTGCGCGATCTGTTCGACCAGGCCAAGAAGGTGGCCCCGGCCATCATCTTCATCGACGAGATCGACGCCGTCGGCCGCCAGAGAGGCAGCGGTCTCGGCGGCGGCAACGACGAGCGCGAGCAGACGCTCAACCAGCTGCTCGTCGAGCTCGACGGCTTTTCCAACAACGAGGGCGTCATCGTCATGGCGGCCACGAACCGTGCCGACATCCTCGACCAGGCCCTGCTGCGCCCCGGGCGCTTCGACCGCCAGGTGTATGTCGGCCTGCCCGACATCAAGGGCCGCGAGGCCATTTTGAAGATCCACGCGCGCGACAAGCAGCTGAGCGAGGACCTCGACCTCAATTCGATTGCCAAGGGCACGCCCGGCTTTGCCGGCGCGGATCTCGAGAACCTGATGAACGAGGCCGCGCTGCTGGCTGTGCGCCGCAAGCACCGTTTCATCAACCAGGACGACATCGACGAGGCGATTCTCAAGGTACAGATGGGCCCTGAGAAGAAGAGCCGCAAGATGAGTGACAAGGCCCGCCGTCTGACCGCCTATCACGAGAGCGGCCACGCGCTGGTCAGCCACTATCTCAAGCACGTTGATCCCGTCCACTATATCACGATCATCCCGCGCGGCGGTGCCGGCGGCTTCACGCTGTTCCGGCCCGAGGAGGATCTGGAGAACTTCACCTCCCGCGCCGAGATGTACGAGAATATCGTCGTCGCGCTCGGCGGCCGCATGGCGGAGAAGCATTTCCTTGACGACATCTCCACCGGCGCCTCCGGCGACATCCAGCAGGCCACGAACATCGCGCGCGACATGGTCATGCGCTATGGCATGAGTGACCGTCTCGGCCCGATCCTGTACGACAGCTCCGACCGCTCGATCTTCATCGGCCGCGACTTCGGCACCACCAAGAGCTATTCCGAGGAGACCGCCGCCGCGATCGACGAGGAGGTCCGCAAGCTCTTTGACCGCGCTGCCGCCGATTGCGAGCAGATCTTGGAGGAGCACCGCCAACAGCTGATCGACCTGGCCGAATACCTCCTGATCCACGAGACCATGGAGGGCGAGCAGTTCAACTACTACTTCGAGCACGGCGAGTTCATGCCCGAGAACAAGGCCGACGCGAAAAAGGCCCGCGACGACGACTCGATCGAGCGCCCCGCCCGCCACATCGCCATGACCGACGGCTACGCCGAGGAGCAGCAGCCGACCGAAAGCGCCCCCGCTACCGAGCCCCCGGCACCGGCAGAGGCACCGGGCGAGGATGAATAATCAATCCTGCTCCGGCCGCGCCAGCCTGCGGCCTGAACCGGAACAGAAGAAATAATGGCAGAAATCCCTGACGAATACGCACAAAATGACGTGTTTGTCAGGGATTTCGGATGAAAATGAGGCGTATTTGCCAAACATTTTATGTGAAATAACCATTTCCTCGCGCTGGCGGCTAATAGCCGCCCCTACGACAGGAACCGTAAATACAGACTTTTCGCACAGCCATTCAGTATGAGTAGTGGCATGCAAATCAGGAAACTGGGAGAGCAATTTGGGAAATTGCGCTCCTTTTTTTCGAAAGGTGTTAAGATAGGGCGAGCTGAAAAGCCGCCTCAAAAATGAATTATGATTCCCTCCGGGGAATATAACCAGCCCGCCAGCGACTTTCGCAAATGACTAAAAATCTGAGGAATATCTGAGGAGGAAATCATGAGAAAACAGGTATTCAACCCCTATCTCCCCTCGTGGGAATATGTTCCGGACGGTGAGCCCCATGTGTTTGGGGATCGGGTCTATGTCTACGGCAGCCACGACGCCTTTGGCGCGCCGATCTTCTGTGTCAACGACTATGTCTGCTGGTCGGCGCCGGTGGAGGATCTCAGCGACTGGCGCTATGAGGGCGTCATCTACAAAAAGACCCAGGATCCCGGCAATCCTCTCGGCATTCGCAGCCTGTACGCCCCGGATGTGACGCGGGGGCCGGACGGCCGCTACTACCTCTACTACGCCTTTGATTTTCTGGGTGAGTTCGGCGTGGCCGTCTGCGATACGCCCGCGGGCCAGTACGAGTTTTACGGCAAGGTTCACCATAAGAACGGCAAGGTCTGGGGCAAAAAATCGGGCGAGCAGTTTCCCTTCGACCCCGGTGTGCTGACTGACGACGACGGCAAGGTCTGGCTCTACTCCGGCTTTGAGACGAAGGTGCCCTTTGTGGCCTCGCGCTGGCACGATCTCAGAAACGACGGCGGCGTTGTGATGGAGCTGGAGCCGGATATGGTGACGATCAGACAGGAGCCGAAGGTCATTTTTCCGACCAAAGGCAGGGACGGCGCCTTCCCGCACGCTTTTTTCGAGGCGTCCAGCATCCGCAAGGTAAATGGCAGATACTGCTTTGTCTACTCGAGCCAGTATAACCACGACCTCTGCTACGCCATGAGCGACCGGCCGGACGGCGGCTTCGAGTATGGCGGCGTTTTGATCGACTTGGGCGACCTATACTTAAACGGCAACGAGGACGAGAGCCACGCCAACAACTATCTCGGCAACACGCACGGCGGACTTTTGAACATCGGGGACGACTGGTACATCTTCTACCACCGGCAGACAAACCGCACGAGCTACGCCCGCCAGGCCTGCGCCGAGAAGTTAGAGCGCACGCCGGACGGCGGCTTCCGGCAGGCGGAGCTGACGAGCTGCGGCTTAAACGGCGGGCCGCTTGTCGCTCAGGGGCGCTATGAGGCCCGGATCGCCTGCAATCTCTGGGCGAAGGATCATACCACCGCCCGCGTCGACAAGGGCAAAAAGGCGACGGAGGGGCACCCGTATTTCACACAGACCGGCAGAGACCGGGAAGAAAACGGCGATCAGTACATCGCCAATATGCGCGACGGCGCGACAGCGGGCTTCAAGTATTTCGACTTTGCGGGCAACAGTGGGATAGCTGTTACCGTCCGGGGAACGGCGGACGGAGAGATGATCGTCTCGACCGACGAGAGCTTCCGGGATGTCGCCGCGCGGATCCCCATCAGAGCCGACGGGAACGAGACGACGCAGACCGCCCGCTGCGCGATCGCAGACGGTATCAAGCCGCTGTATTTTATGTTCCGGGGTACAGGCGCGGTAGACTTTATCGCGTTTGAGCTGAAATAAAAGTAACCGGCAAGAGCTATGACGAGATGCAGTCACGCATTGTCTGGGGCGGCAGAAACCGATGAACTCTCAGTATGACAATGATAGGTAATCTGCGGCTCACGCCGCGCTGTTTACTGGATACAGAAAGCGGTTGCCTTTTGGGAAAAACGGATTATAATGAAAGAAACTGATGATTCAAGGAGTTCATGATGCAAACACAGACTTTTCAATGGCGGGAAATGACCCTGGGCGTGTGCTATTACCCCGAGCACTGGCCGAAAGCCCTGTGGCGCGAGGATCTGCGCCGCATGAAGGAGGTCGGGATCTCCGCCGTGCGCGTGGCGGAATTCGCCTGGGCAATCTTCGAGCCGTGCGAGGGCGACTTTCACTTTGACTTCTTCGACGAATTCCTCGATCTCTGCGAGGAGGAGAAGGTGAAGGTCATCCTCGGTACCCCGACAGCGACGCCCCCGGCCTGGCTGACGGAAAAGTACCCCGAGGTGCTCAACGCCCTCAGGGACGGTACGCTTCTCCGGCACGGCGCCCGGCGGCAGTATACCTACAATTCGCCGGTATACCGCCGTCTCTCGGCCCGGATCGTCGAGCAGCTGGCGCGGCACTACGGCCAGCACAGCGCTGTCGTGGGCTGGCAGATCGACAATGAGCTCAACTGCGAGACCGACGAGTTTTACTCCGAGGCGGACCATGCGGCGTTCCGCGCGTTTGTGCAGAACAAATACGGCACCCTCGACGCGCTCAACGAGGCGTGGGGCACCGTATTCTGGAGCGAGACCTATACCGACTGGAGCCAGGTCCACTGCCCGCGCCCCGTGCTCAACGGGGGCTATAACCCGCATCTGCTGCTCGACTACAGCCGATTTGTGTCGGAGAGCTGTATCAGCTTTGCCAAAATGCAGGCGGATATTATCAGAGAGCACAAAAAGCCCGGAGATTTTATCACGACGAACGGACTGTTTGGAAACTTGGACAACCACCGTCTGCAAAACGAGGCGCTGGACGTGTACTGCTACGACTCCTACCCGGATTTTGCCTTTGAGCTGGATAAAAGCCCAAAGACCTCGACAGACCTCAACGACCGCAAATGGTCGCGCAACCTGATCGAGACGCGCTCGGTATGCCCGCACTTTGGCATCATGGAGCAGCAGTCGGGCGGCGGCGGCTGGGTCAACCGCATGGAAATGCCCGCGCCGCGGCCGGGTCAGCTGACGCTGTGGGCGATGCAGTCAGTGGCCCAGGGCGCGGACTTTATCTCCTTCTTCCGCTGGCGCACCTGCACCTTCGGCACGGAGATGTACTGGCACGGCATCCTCGACTACGATAACCGCGATAACCGCAAGTTAGCGGAGGTCAGGGAGTTCTCCCGGCTCCTGCGCACGCTCGACGGCGTATGCGGGGCGGAGAACGTCGCCGCTTTTGCACTTTTGAAGGATTACGACAACGAGTGGGACGCGCGGCTCGACGCCTTCCACCGCCGGATCAAAAAACACAGCGAGGCGGAGATCTTCGCGGCCTCGGAGCTGAACCACACGCCGTATGACGCGGTGTATTTGACGGACGGTACCGAGCCACAGGCGTTATCAAAGTACGCCGTTGCCATTTATCCGCACCCGGTGATCATGACCGAAAAAAGAGCAAAGCTGCTGAAAGCCTACGTGGAAAACGGCGGCACACTGATCGTGGGCTGCCGCGCCGGTCTGAAGGACATCCGCGGACAGGAGGTCATGCTGCCACAGCCCGGATTGCTGCAGGAGCTCACCGGAACGGATGTCCGCGACTTTACCTTCACGAGTCCCGGCGAGGACAACGACCCCGGTACGCCGATATGGAACGATATCCTTACCCCGCTCGACGGCACGGCGGTGCTTGATACCTACAAGACAAGCTATTATAAGGGCGAGGCCAGCCTCACGGAGCACCGGCTCGGCCGGGGCCGCGTCCTGCACCTCGGCAGCGCCTTTTCCCGGGACAGGGTGTGCAAGCTGTTTGCGTATACCGGCATCCTCGAGCCGTTTTCGGCCTGGGTCACCGCGCCGGAGGGCGTTGAGCTGGTCATGCGGGAAAACGCCGGGCGCAGCTTTATCTTCGCGCTCAATTTCCAGCCGTATGAACAGACGATCACGCTGAAAAAACCATCTATTCTGCTCTACACCGGGGAGCGCGCGGAGGGAGACATCATCCTGCCGCCCTTTGGCACGGCAGTCTTCGAGGAACAAGACTAAACGGTGTGCAAGGGCTGATGCTTACACTATTCTTCAAAGGCGCAGCGCGCCTTTGAAGAAGCCGCGCAATACCAATCCTGGGCCGAGCTCAGGCTTTGCCCGACGCAGCAGACGCTGCGCATAAAACGCTTGTTTTCAAGCGTTTATTGAAGATTGGGATTATCACGCAGCCCGGCGGGATAATCCAAAAAACAACGATCTCCGGCAAATTCGGTTCATCAGGTAACCGATTTTACCGGAGATATCTATAAGGCAACACCGCACAATTCGCCTTCGGCATCTTCTGGAAAATCTGCGCCCTGATTTCGTCACTTTTTCTTGCAATACACAAAGTATT
>CACXDT010000044.1 GCA_902766405.1 Oscillospiraceae bacterium | reverse complement strand
TCCTCCGCGGCGCCGAACACAGACTTCATTATCTACAATATCCCGCAGCTGGCGGGCGTTGCGCTGAACGGCCAGCTCCTGCGTACCATGCTGGAGAACCCGCGGGTGATCGGCGTGAAGAACTCCTCCATGCCCGTGCAGGATATCGAGATGTGGCGGGACGAGGGCGCGATCGCCTTCAACGGCCCCGACGAGCAGCTGCTCTCCGGTCTCGCGGCCGGCGCGATCGGCGGCATTGGCGGCACCTACGGCGCCATGCCCGAGCTGTACCTGAAAATCTATGACTGTTTCCAGAAGGGCGACATGGCCCTGGGCCGTGAGATTCAGGACACCTGCTGTCACATCATCTACAAAATGTGCTCCTGCAAGGGCAATATGTACGCCGTCATCAAGGAGATCCTGCGTCTCAACGGCGGCCCGGACATCGGCAGCGTCCGTCTGCCGCTGAGCCCCCTCTTCGAGGAGGACAAGCCCATCGCCGCCTCCTGCGCCGAGGATATCCGCGCGGCCATCGCCAAATTCTGCTGACATAACTGTTCAGTCAGTTTGTCAAAAAAGTCCCGTTTTGTTCGTAGGGGCGGCAACCTGCCGCCCGTGCAGCACCATCTGAAGCCTGTGAAAAAGTTTGGATAGTTTGTGTAACAGTGCGAATTCAACCGATATTTTATAAAAAACATTTCTGTGTGCGGGCGGCTAATAGCCGCCCCTACGATAGAAACCACGATTTCATACTTTTTTCAAAGCCCCAGTAAATTACTGAATATTATAAGAATGAAGAAGGATGAGCGGATATGCTCTATAAGAATGCGAATCTGTTCTATAACGGGACATTTATCCCCGGCAGCTTTGCGGTCGAGGACGGCCGCTTTACCGATGTCCGACCCGACCCCCGGCCGCAGGCCGAGGGCGTCGATCTCGGGCAGTGCCGGGTGATCCCCGGGCTGGTGGACATCCACACCCACGGCAACAGCGGCGCCGATTTTTCCGACGGCAGTCTCGAGGGGCTGGAGACTATGGCCCGCTATCTCGCGAAAAACGGCGTGACCTCGTTCGCGCCGACCTCGATGACCCTCCCCTACGAGACGCTCTCAAAAGCTTTTGCCACGGGCCGCGCGCTCGCGGACAACAGGCCCGTCGACTGCGCGCGCGTTATGGGCATCAACATGGAGGGGCCCTTTTTCTCGGAAAAGAAAAAGGGCGCGCAGAACGGCGCCTATCTGCGCGCGCCGGACTTTGCGGCCTTTCAAAAGCTCTATGACGGCTGCGGCGGCCTGCTGCGCATTGTCGATGTCGCGCCGGAGCTCGACGGGGCCGAGGACTTCGCCCGCGAGGCGAGCAGGCTCTGCACGGTCTCGGCGGCGCACACCGACGCCGACTATGAGGCGGCCTGCCGGATGTTCGACGCGGGCGCGCGCCATGTGACACACCTGTTCAACGCCATGCCGCCGCTCCATCACCGCAAGCCCGGCGTGATCGGCGCGGCCTCCGAGCGGCCGAATGTCGTGGCCGAGCTGATCTGCGACGGGCTGCACATCCACCCGAGTGTGATCCGCGCCGCCTTTCTGCTGTTCCCGGGCAGGATCTGCATCATCTCCGACGCGCTGCGCTGCTGCGGCATGCCCGAGGGTGAATACGAGCTCGGCGGACAGCAGGTGTACCTAAGGGGGCGGCTCGCCACCCTGGCTGACGGCACGATCGCGGGCTCAGCCTCGAACCTGTACGACTGCCTGCTCGTGACGATCGGCTGCGGCATTGCGCCGGAGACGGCCATCCTCTCAGCCACGCTGCTCCCGGCCAGAGAGCTCGGGCGAGACGATGCCATCGGCTCAATTGCGGATGGAAAGCTCGCGGACTTCATCGTCTGCGGCGAGGATTTCGAGCGCCGGGCGGTCTATCTCGGCGGAGAAAAAATCGTGTGATTCGACAGACGCCAGCCTATGGTCGGGCAGAATACTCCCCCCAGACAACAGTGATCTCCGGCAAATTCGGACATTCATTCCGTTTTCGCCGGAGATTCCTATTGCGGTTTTCTTTTGTGCAGCGCGGGCACGCCCTAATACTCCTCCCGGTATTCCTCGTACCGGTGGTCGCTCTGGTGGCGGCTGAGCTCGCGCAGCTCCTTCTGCACGGTGCGCAGCTCCTGGCGCAGCGCGGCGAGCTCGGCACTGACGGGGTCGGAGACATGGACCTGGTCGACAGCCTCGACATAGTCGACCTTGTGGCCGTTGATGCGCGTGATCTTGGCCGGGACACCGACCGCCGTCGCGTTCGAGGGCACGCTCTGCAGCACGACCGAGCCCGCGGCAATGCGGGCGTTGTCGCCCACGGTGAAGGGGCCCAGCAGCTTGGCGCCGGTGCCGATCAGTACATTATTGCCGATGGTCGGGTGACGCTTGCCGCTGTCCTTGCCGGTGCCGCCCAGCGTGACACCGTGGTAGATCAGGCAGTCGTCGCCGATCTCGGCGGTCTCGCCGATGACGATGCCCATGCCGTGGTCGATGACCAGGCGCTTGCCGATCGTAGCGCCGGGGTGGATCTCGATGCCGGTGCGGCGGCGGCTCGCCTGTGAGATCCAGCGGGCCAGAAATTTAAGGCCGTGGGTGAAGCACCAGTGCGCCCTGCGGTGGCTGCGCACGGCCTTCACGCCGGGGTACAGCAGCAGAATCTCCAGCGCCGAACGGGCAGCCGGATCGCGGGCCTTGTAGGCGGCAATCAGCTCCCGGGTTTCCTGAAACATGTTATTTTCACTCCTTGTCGTATTCTATGAAAAACGCTCACAGACTGCGACATCGGTTTCCGTGAACCATGTTGGTTCTCACTTTCTGTCATGTACTGTTTTGTGCTCGTAGGTGCAGAAGCGGTAGCGGATGCCATCCTCCTCCTGCCAGGGGGAGGCCTCGGTGCAGCGCCAGTCCTCCGCGGCATCGAGATCGGGGAAAAAGCTGTCGGACACCGGTGTGAGGTCGATCTTTGTCAGATAGATCCTGTCCAGATACGGGAAGAACTGCCGATAGACGCTCGCCCCGCCGATGACGAGACAGCGCGGCTGCCGCGCGGCGGCGGCCAGCGCCTCGTCGGTGCTGTGGACGACCTCAGCGCCCTCGATGGCGATATCCTGCCGGGTTACAACGATATTGTGCCGGTTTTTCAGCGGTTTCCCGCCGGGGAAGTCTCCGAGCGTGCGGCGGCCGACCAGCACGGCGGCGCCGGCCGTAACCGCGCGGAAATGGGCCCGGTCGGCCTTCAGCACGACGGGCTGTGTCCCCTGCGCGCCAATTCCCCAGTCGGCATAGACGGCGACGATCGCTTCCATGCCGCCGCCTCAGACCGCCACCGGGATTTTGCCGGTGAAGTCGGAGTACTCATAGTTCTCCATCGTAAAGCTGTCGCGCGTGAAGGCATAGAAATCATGCACCGTCGGGTCGATGTGGAAGGTTGGGGCGGCCTTCGGCTCGTGCGCGATGATCTCTTCGATGGCCGGAACGTGCCGGTCGTAGATATGCGCGTCGGCGATCACATGGACGAACTCGCCCGGCTCGAGATCCGAGACCTGGGCCATCATCATCGTCAGCACGGCGTACTGCACGACGTTCCAGTTGTTGGCCGTCAGCATGTCCTGGCTGCGCTGGTTGAGAATCGCGTTGAGCCTGTTGCCGCTGACGTTGAAGGTCATCGAATAGGCGCAGGGGTAGAGCGCCATCTCGCTGAGATCGGCGTGGTTATAGATGTTCGTCAGGATGCGGCGGGAGGCGGGATTGTGCTTTAAGTCCCACAGCACGCGGTCGACCTGGTCCATGTCTCCCTCGGGGTAGTGGTGCTTGACGCCCAACTGATAGCCGTAGGCCTTGCCAATCGAGCCGTTCTCGTCGGCCCAGGCATCCCAGACGTGGCCGCGAAGCTCGTGAACGTTGTTGCTCTTCTTCTGCCAGATCCACAGCAGCTCGTCGATCGCCGACTTCCAGTAGATGCGCCGCAGCGTCAGGATCGGGAACTCCTGCGACAGATCGTAGCGGTTGACGATACCGAATTTCTTCACGGTGTGGGCCGGCGCGCCGTCGTCCCAGCGCGGGCGGACCTCCCTATCGGTATCCCAGACACCGTTGTCCAGAATGTCGCGGCAGTTTTGAATGAAAAGCTCGTCGGCTCTGCTCATGGTCGTTTGCCTCCCGGAAATAGCACTTTGTTAATTAAGTAACTGTTCAGTCCTGCCTTGGGTTGGGGGAGTTCAGAGGGGCTCTCCCCTCTGATTTTTCGCCTCGGAAGGCGAAAAACAATTCAAATCCGTTTTTTCCGGGGACATTAAGTGAGCGTCCAAAT
>CACXDT010000043.1 GCA_902766405.1 Oscillospiraceae bacterium | reverse complement strand
GGTCAAGGGCTTCAACGAAGCATGGCGCAATTCTGGCCGGAAAGAATCCGAGATTTCTATTAGATATCAGTATAAGATACGCAAGAGCGAGGCAAGGGCGGTCAAGTGCTCGGAGACCGGGTCTCGTTTCGGAACGCCGCGGGATTCATACCGTAAAAGCTCTTGAATTGTTTATAAAAATTTGTTTTTCCACTCAAGCCGACCTCGGAAGCAATCTGCTCCACCGGCCAGTCTGTCTCGCGCAGCAGATGGGCAGCCTCCTCCATGCGGGAGATGAGCAGAATCATCTGAAAGGTATAGCCGGTTTTGGCCTTGATATAGCGACTGGTGTATGGCTGGCTGAAATGAAAGGAAGCAGCCACATCAGCGAGTGTGACAACCTGCAAATTGGCACGGATATAGTCCACCATGGCATGGATGCGCCGGTCTTCGTCTGTGAGACGCAGGCGACTGCCGGGTCGCCCTTCCTGCAGCACGACGAGACGAAGGAAGCTCTGCTCCAGCGCGCTCTCTGCCCAGATTTCACCGGACGGTGAGCGGTGTGCTCCGGAAAAATAGTCCAGGAGCTGCCGCATCAGATTGCGGATCGCCGCATCTCCGCCGGAGTGAATGTGCAGGAAGCCGGAGGCGGGACGCAGCATCAGCTCCGAGCCGAAAAAATGCTGCAGCGGATTATCAAAACTCATGAGCCGCGGAAACAGGGCATGCACATGCTCGATGGGGACGACCAGATTGATCATGGTCGACTCATCCGCATAAATCTCGCTGCTGTGCGGAGCGTAGGGCGGAATAAAGCAGAAATCGCCCTCCTGTAAAAACAGCAGCTCTTTGCCCGCATGAACTGTGCCGCTGCCGGAGAGCAGATATTTGATCTCAATAAAATCGTGGATATGCAGCGCCTGCTGAATATAGCGGGGATGGAGAAACAGATCCATGTGCTGCGGACTTTTCAGAAATTGACGATAGGAGAGCATGCCGACAGGGGTCAGATAGCTTCTGATAAAGCGATCACAGGCCACCTCGTCAGGAAAGAGCGCGCGCAGCTCCTCCCTATGACCGGTGTAATTGTTCGGTGTGATCGCGTTTTCATAGAGAAACTTACGAAGCGGCTCATCCAGTATGATCTGCGAGAAGCGATGCTGCTGTGATGCGGGCAATGGAATGCACCTCTTTTGCGTGGATTACGGAACGGTACTGATGAGATATAGAATAGCACAATTTGCGGGGAATGAGAAACGGCTCTTTCAGAGTGGGTTATGAAACGGTACGAACAGGATAAAGAATAACACTTTTTTCACCGCTTTGAAAGAGTATAATCAAAACAGATCAAGCGACATTTTATATAAGAAGGGAGCAAAACTCATGAAACACCTGATCAGATCGCTGTCATTTCTTCTGTGCACGGCACTTTTGCTTGCCTGCATGACAGGCACGGCTTTTGCCGCGAAGGGCGATAAGGAGGAGGTATTGCCTCCGACGGGAAACCTGAGCCTGGAGGACGCCATTACGAAAGAGCTGCATGTCACCGTGGACGGTGAGGCGCTCAGCGTCATGGAGTACGAGGACTTTTATCTGGCAGAGCCCTCCAGTACCCAGCAGCGTATCAGCATCTATGTGCCGGAGACGGCCACCGGCGAAAGCCCTGTTATTCTTTGCGTCAACAATTCCGGCTGGATGGCCAACAGCTATGCCAGCCGCACCAAGGTTGCCAAGGACGATCCCGATACCGTTGCGGAATACTCCGCCCATGACGATGCCGACAAGGTGGGCATGATCCTCTCGAAGGGCTATGTGCTCGTCAGCTACGGCTGCCGCTCGAGAAACGACAAGCCCGGCGAGGACGGCATCTATCATGGTCATTCCCCGGCAACGGTCGCCGACACCAAGGCTGTTATCCGGTATCTGCGGGCGAATAACGAGCTGCTGCCCGCCGGTGATCTGAGCCATCTGGTCATCACCGGTACCTCCGGCGGCGGCGCGCTTTCGGCCGTGATCGCCGCGAGCGGCGACAGCAGCGATTTCCTGCCCTATCTGTACGAGATCGGCGCGGCGGGCGTCGAAAAGGACGGGGAGAGCTATGTCTCCACGCTCAGT
>CACXDT010000042.1 GCA_902766405.1 Oscillospiraceae bacterium | reverse complement strand
TCCGTGCGGGCGATTCCGGAATTATCTCGTTAACAGCTAAAGATGGCCGAAACGCGGCTCATGCGGAAATACCGATTTGCGAGTAAAGAGAAGCAGATGTGGATCCCCGCGCTGGCACAGGCCATGGAAAAATACGAGCCAACATGATCGTGTTTGCCTATCAAGTGCTGTATGCTGAGAGGCTTGCACAACTGGCGAGAAGCGAAATTGACCTCGTTGCGCCCATGCACAAGAAATACTTGGATTTGATGTGGAGTAATTGAGAGATTATTCCGATCTGGTGTTTTAATCACCTGCTGTTACAATAGCATATGATAGAAATATCCCTCAAGTATTTTGCTTGAGGGATAAATGTATCCTTGACAAAACGCTTGCCAGGGGCAGATCCTCAATCAATGAACCGAGGATCCGCCCCTGTTTCACATCGAATAGGTCTCGCTGATCTCTACGATCTCGCCGTGCTCGCGGGCGAAGGTGAAGAGCTCGTCGGTGGAGATGCCGCGGGGCATCATCAGCGTCAGATCCCAGAGAAAGCTGCCGTCGGCGCTGCGCATCAGCTTGCTCTCGATCGTCACAGCTCTCCAGTCGCGCAGCCGCTGCTGGAGCGCCTCGCGGAAGCTCCCGTCTGCCGTGAGTGTGACGCGCAGGCGGTTGACCGCGTAGGTCTCGATGCCGAAGTTGAAGCGGTGCATCGCAATCTGCAGCAGCGCCACCAGTGCCGCCATAAAAATGCCGAGCCAGTACATCCCGGCCCCGACCGCGAGACCGATGCCGGCCGTGGCCCACACGCCCGCGGCGGTCGTCAGGCCTGTGACCGTGCCGCCGTGCCGGAAGATCACGCCTGCGCCGATAAAGCTGATGCCGCTGATGACCTGCGCCGCCACACGCGCCGGGTCGGCACCGCGGGTGCCGGGAAAGGCAGCGTCTGCTGCGCCGAGATCGGCAAAGCCGTACTTCGAAACGATCATCACCAGCGCCGCGGCCGCACAGACGATGATGTGCGTGCGCAGCCCGGCCTCCTTCAGCCGCCGGGTCCGCTCGGCGCCGATGGCCGCGCCGCACAGGGCCGCGACCACGATCCGCAGACAGAATTCCAGCAGCTGCGGAGCACTGAACTGACTGTTCAAGCTCAAAGCCAAATTCATACTTACAATCCTTCCAATCCTTAAACTTTATTTCCGAGGCGGTTCAACAGCCCCTTTTTCTTGACATCAGTGCCGCACAATGGTACTATTTTCGGCAGTTATAGTGCTATTTTGTACACTTTTATCCGGAGGATCCCATGATCGATTCCAAGCTGTACTCGCTGCTCCAGGTCGCCGAACTTGGCAGCTTCACCCGGGCAGCCAAGGAGCTCTCCATCACACAGCCTGCCGTCAGCCAGCATATCCGCGCCCTGGAGGAGGAATTTGGCGTTCGCATCTTCGAGCGTCAAAACGGCCGCCTGATCGTGACGCGGCCAGGCAAGGAGATCATCCACACGGCTAAAAAGATCGTGGCGCTGAACCGAAACCTGCAGCAGGTGCTGTCGGACACCAAAACGATGGTGACGCACCTCACAGTCGGCATGACCCCGACCGCCGAGGCCGGCCCCATTGCCGAGACGCTGGCCAAATACTGCGCCGAGAACGACGGCGTGAGCGTCAAAATCCTCACCGATTCCGTCGGCAACCTCTATCAGAAGCTGAAGGCCTATGAGCTCGACCTGATGATCGTCCATGGCCGCGAGCCTGACGCCGATGTGCATTATGAGAGGTTGGACACCGATTGCCTCGTGCTGGCCGTGCCGGTCAGTCACCCGTTTGCCGGGCGCGCTTCGGTCACGCTGGACGAGCTGAAACGCCAGCGGCTGATCCTGCGCCTGCCCGGCTCGACCACCCGTGCGATGTTTGTGGCCCATTTTGAGAGCCGCGGTATGAGTCTCAAGGATTTTAACGTGGTGCTCGAGGTCGACAACATGGCAACCATCAAGGATCTGATCCGCCACGATTTTGGCGTCTCGGTACTGGACCGCAGTGTCTGCCTTGACGAGCTAAAGAGCGGCAGTCTCGCCGCGGTGCCCATTGAGTCGCTCAGCGTTCAGCACGAAATCAATATCGCCTGTCAGGCGGACTTCAACCGCCCGGATATCATTCGCGATTTCATCGACACTTACAACGATATGATGAAAAGCTACGCGTGATGTCAAAACAAGTCAAAACAATATGATAGGATAGGGCTCGGGAATGAAACATTCTCGAGCCTTATTTCGTTTATTCAAGGTTATTTGCTCTTGATGAAGGGCTTGCCGTTGGCCGCGGGCACGCGGGACTTGCCGACGAACAGCACCAGAACAATGATCGTGACCACATAGGGGATCATCGAGATCAGGTGCATACTCACGCTCGACGAGCCGCCCAGCACGACCTTGAGACCCGAGCAGAAGCCGAACAGCAGGCAGCCGATCAGCGCGCCCTGGGGACGGAACTTGCCGAAGATGACCGCCGCGATCGCGATAAAGCCCTGGCCGACGATGGAAATCGGACGGAACTGCGTCGAGATCGTCATCGTGACGCAGGCACCGCCGAGACCGGCCAGGAAGCCGGAGATGCACACGCACAGGAAGCGCATCTTAATAACGTCGATGCCCAGAGTCTCGCAGGCCTGGGGGTGTTCGCCGCAGGCGCGCAGACGCAGACCGAAGCGGGTCTTGTAGAAGACAAACCACACGAGAATAACCGCGATGAACACCAGATAGGTGGAAGCGTAGTTTGCAAAGACGTTATCCATGAAGCGGCCGAACACCGTGGAGGTATCGAACATACCGGCAAACAGCTTGGGGATCTTCTGGGAGGCCGTCAGCGGGATCGTGTCGGTGGAGTCAAACAGCACGCGCGCGATCATGATGACGATACCGGGGCCCAGCATATTGATGGCCGTGCCGGCAATGGTCTGGTCGGCGCCGAGGTTGACCGTGGCGACGGCGTGCAGCATGCCGAAAAAGGCGCCTGCAAGACCGCCGCAGATAAAGCCGATCCAGGGGTTGCCGGTAAAGTAGGCCACGACCGTGCCGGTGAAGGCGCCCGCGGTCATCATGCCCTCGATGCCGATGTTGACGACGCCCGAGACCTCCGAAAAGCAGGAGCCGAGCGCGCCGTACAGCAGGGGCGTGGCATAGACCAGGGTGGCAAAGAGGACGATGCCGAGACTGTTGATAAAGTTTGTCATTTCGTTTCCTCCTTCCCGGCTGCGATACTGCTCACTTTGGGACGCGGTTTGAAGCGCTTGATATTTTCAAAGATGACAGAGATCGCAATGAAGAAGACGACGGTGCCGACGATGACGTTGATGAGCTGCGTCGGTACCCCCTCCAGGTTCAGCTTGCTGCCGCCGTACATCAGCGCACCGTAGAACAGACCGGCAACACCTACACCGAAGGGGTTGGAGCAGCCGATCAGCGCGACCACGATGCCAGCAAAGCCGAAGCCCTCCTGGCTCGAGAAAATGGAGATGCGCTTGCCCATGCCCATGACCTGCAGGGCACCGGCAAGGCCCGCCAGCGCGCCGGAGATCGCCAGCGCCGTGAGGATCGAGCGGTTGACATTGATGCCGCCGTACTCAGCCGCGAAGCGGTTGGCGCCGACCGCCTTGAGCTCGTAGCCCAGTGTGGTCTTCTCAATAACAAACCAGACAATGACCATAGCGATAATGGCGATGATAAAGCCCCAGTTAGCCGTCGGTGCAAGCCCGGTATTCTTAATGAACTCCTTGGAGAAAAGAAGGCTTGCATTGTCGGAAATGTTCTTGGTGGCTTCGGCCGTGCCGCTGTTTTTAATTGCGGGGATACCGGCGATGAAGTTGGAGAGATAGAAGGCGATCCAGTTGAACATGATCATGCTCAACACCTCGTTGATGCCGCGTCTGGTTTTGAGGATGCCGACAATGATACCCCAGATTGCACCGGCTGCCGCCGCGGCAATAAAGCAGAGAGGGATCAGCAGCGGTTTCGGAAGGCCTTCGCAGAGAATGCCGACTACGGCAGCCGCCATCGAGCCGACCACAAACTGGCCCTCGGCGCCGATGTTGAACACGCCGGTCTTAAAGGAAAAGGCCACCGAGAGACCGGCTACAATATAGGGAACCGCATAGACGACCACATAGGAGAAGCCCTTGAGACTGGTCACGCTGTTGATGAGCCGCCCATAGGCCGCACCGACATCCAGGCCCATGACCACGAGGAAGAGCGCACCCACCAGAAAGCCCAGCAGGATCGACAGCAGGATGTGAATAAAGCGGTTTTCCGAAACGACATCGAGAAAGCCTTTTTTCTTTGTCATGCCTTTTTCCCTCCTCCCGCCATCATCAGGCCCAGATCGTTCTCATTGGCCTCCTTGCCGGGGATCGAGGCCACGATCCGGCCGTCGAAGATGACGTCGATAATATCTGACAGACTCATGATCTCGTCCAGCTCAAAGCTGACGAGCAGCACGGCCTTGCCCTTGTTGCGCTGTTCGACGATGTACTTATGTACATACTCGATCGCGCCGACATCGAGGCCGCGGGTGGGGTTGACCGCAATCAGCAGATCCTTGTCGTTCTGCACCTCGCGGGCGATGATGACCTTCTGCTGGTTGCCGCCCGAGAGTGTGCCGGCCGCGCGCTTTTCGCTGCCGCCCGGACGGATGTCGTACTTTTCGATGGATTTGCTGGCATGCTCAAAGATCGGCGGGCGCTGCAGAATCTTTTTGCTCGAGAAGGGTTCCTTTTCGTAATTCTGCAAGATCAGGTTGTCCTCAATCGAGAAATCCAACACCAGGCCATGCTTCTGCCGGTCGGCCGGGATCGAGGAGACGCCGTGCTCGAAGCCGAAGGCGGGAGACTTGTTGAAGACATCGGTGCCGTTGACCAGCACCTGGCCCTTTGTGCCCTTCCTAAGGCCCGTGATGACCTCCACAAGCTCGGTCTGGCCGTTGCCGTCGATACCGGCAATGCCGACGATCTCGCCCCGGCGGACCTGGAGGTTCAATCCCTTGACGATCTCGATGCCGCGGTAGTCGAGACAGTGCAGATCCTTCACGTCCAGCACGACCTCGCCGGGCTTCTGCTCGGGCTTGTCGACGGTGAAGGTGACCTTGCGGCCGACCATCATCGAAGCGAGATCGTTCTCGTCCACCTTTTCAACGTCGACCGTGTCGATGTACTTGCCCATGCGGATGATCGTGCAGAAGTCGGCCGACTCCTTGATCTCCTTGAGCTTGTGGGTGATGATGATAATGCTCTTGCCGTCCTTGACAAGGTTGTGCATGATCTCGATGAGCTCGGTGATTTCCTGCGGTGTCAGCGAGGAGGTCGGCTCATCGAGGATCAGGATGTCGGCGCCTCGGTAGAGCGCCTTGAGAATCTCGACGCGCTGCTGCATGCCGACCGAGATATCCTCGATTTTCGCGTCAGGGTCGATGGACAGCCCGTAGCGCTCGGAGATCTCCACGACGTTTTTCCGGGCGGTTGCCAT
>CACXDT010000041.1 GCA_902766405.1 Oscillospiraceae bacterium | reverse complement strand
GGAGAGCATCAGGAACAGCAGCCAGGGGATGCGGTTTTTCCAGATATCCAGAACCGGCGTGCGGGAATACGGCGTGTCGGAGAGCAGCATACCGGCCATCTTTTCGATGTCCTCGGTGGTCTCCTGCTCCATAACGTCGAGCACGTCGTCAACCGTGACGATGCCGACGAGGCGCATTTCCTTGTCGACGACCGGCATGACCATCAGGTCGTAGTCCGAGAACTTCTCGGAGACGCTCTCCTGGTCCTCGGTGGTCGAGGCGAAGATCACGTTGGTGTCCATGATCTCGCTGATCTCGGTGTCGTAGACGGCCAGCAGCAGATCCTTGACCGTCACGATGCCCTCGAGCTTTCGCGTGGCCGAGGTAACAAAGCAGATGTAGATGGTCTCCTTGTCCTCGCCGATGCGGCGGATGCGCGCGAAGGCCTCCTTGACGCTCATATATTTCTTGAGATCGATAAACTCGGCCGTCATAATGCTGCCGGCGGAGTCCTCGGGGTACTGGAGATACTGGTTGATGAGGTTTCTTGTCTCGGGCGTGGCGGCGCGCATCACGCGCTTGACCACGTTGGCGGGCAGCTCGCCCAGCATATCGACGGCGTCGTCGACATACAGCTCGTCCACGATGCCGGCCAGCTCCGAGTCGGTGATCGCGTTGATGATCTTCTCCTGCTCGGGCGCCTCAAAATTGGCAAAAACCTCGGCCGCCGTCTCCTTCGAGAGCAGGCGGAACACCAGCGGCATGCGGGCGTCGTCGATCTCGGTAAGGAATTCGGCCACGTCGAATTCGTTCATCTCCTCCAGGCGCTCCCGCAGAGCCTTGGCCTCGTGCCGGTCGAGCAGCTCCATCAGCTCGTCGCTGCGCTGCTCCTGCAGCGTATCATAGTCGGGCTCGGTTGCGAGCTCCTCGCGCTCGTCGTTCTTATCCTCCAAGAGGATCACCTCCTAAGCCGGATGAACCGGAAATGAAGAATGAAAACTGAAAATTTAAAAATGAAAAATTGATGTGTCCGCTTCGCGGACATATAACAATTGTCGCGAAGCGACACCACAATTATTCATTCTTCAGTTTTCAATCTTCAGTATTCATTCAAATTTTATACGCCCAGATACTCGGCCTGCTCGGCGCTGAGCGTGTCGATGCTGACGCCCATTGCTCTGAGCTTCCGGCGGGCGACGGCCTCGTCGAGCTCGCGCGGCACGGCGATGACGCCGGGCTGCAGCTCGCGGCGGTGCGCCGCGAGATATTCGGCGCTGAGCGCCTGGATCGCAAAGCTCATGTCCATGATCTCGGCCGGGTGGCCGTCACCGGCCGCCAGATTGACAAGCCGCCCCTCGGCGATCGTAAAGATCGTTTTGCCGTTGGGCAGCACGAAGCCCTGGATATTGTGCCTCGCCTCATATTCCTCGCAGGCCAGAGCGCGCAGAGCGGCCATGTCGACCTCGACATCGAAGTGGCCGGCGTTGGTCAGGATCGCGCCGTCCTTCATCGTCTCAAAGTGCTCGCGCGTGATAACGCCGCTGCAGCCGGTGACCGTGATGAACAGATCGCCGCGCTTGGCGGCATCGGCCATCGGCATCACCTCGTAGCCGTCCATGACGGCCTCGAGCGCGCGGACCGGGTCGGTCTCGGTGACGATGACCTTGGCGCCGAAGCCTTTGCCGCGCAGCGCCACGCCCTTGCCGCACCAGCCGTAGCCCGAGACCACCACGGTCTTGCCGGCCACGATCAGATTGGTCGTGCGGTTGATGCCGTCCCACACCGACTGGCCGGTGCCGTAGCGGTTGTCAAAGAGGTGCTTGCAGTCGGCCTCGTTCACCATGACCATCGGGAAGCGCAGTTCGCCGGCCTTTGCCATCGTGCGCAGGCGGTGGATGCCGGTGGTGGTCTCCTCACAGCCGCCGATCACGTGCGCGATCTGCGCGGTATACTTCGTGTGCATCAGGTGCACCAGGTCGCCGCCGTCGTCGATGATCATGTTTGGCCCGACCTTCAGTACCTCGCAGAGGCACTGCTCGTATTCCTCCATCGTACAGCCGTGTCTGGCAAAGACCTGCATGCCACCGGCGGCAAGCGCCGCGGCCACATCATCCTGGGTGGACAGCGGATTCGAGCCCGTGACATACATCTCGGCCCCGCCGCGCTCCAGCACGCGGCACAGGTAGGCCGTCTTGGCCTCTAAGTGCACCGAAAGGGCGACCTTCAGCCCCGCAAAGGGCTTTGTTTTCTCAAAATCCGCGCCGATGCCGCGCAGCACCGGCATATTCCGCTCGACCCAGCGGATTTTCATCTCGCCCGAGGGGGCGAGCGCCATGTCTTTGATCAGGCTCATACCTGTTGCCTCCGTGTTTTTTCTCCCTGATATTTTACCACACTCGGTCTATGAGTGCAATTATTTGATTTGGATAATTATCCTACATTTCCGCTCAGTAAAAATCAGGTTTCAACAGCGGCGAAGTGACCGACTTCTTTCCGCCCCGCCCGTATACTTACATTACGTTAACTCACGAGGGAGGGGTTTTGATGAATCAGGAAGGCTCGGGACGGCTTGGCGACTGGAAAGCGGTGCTGCTGGGAAACGACGGAACAGCGCAGCTGCAGCTGACGCTGCGCTGCGGTTTTTCGCTGCTGATGGGCTTCACGCTCGCCTGGGCGCGCCTTCTGCAGCGCGGCTCGCCGTTTGCGCTGAGCTGGGTGGCCTGCTCGGGGTCGGGGCTTGGCGGTGTGTGCGCGCTGATCGGCGCGTCGCTCGGCTATCTCATCAGCGGCGGGATCGACTGGGGCATCCGCTATGTCGCGGCCTCGGTGCTGGTATTCACGGTGGCCTTTGTGTTCCAGGAGCTCAAATTCGCGCACAGTCCGTTTTTCATGCCCGCGGCCGCCGCGCTGGTCATGGGGCTGACCGGCTTTCTGACGGGTTACGCCGTCTACGCCGAGACGGCGCCGCTCGTGCTGGAGCTGGCGCTGGAGGTCTCGCTGGCCTTCATTTCCACGTATTTCTTCCGCTGCGCCGTCACGCCGCGCACGCGCAGCACCGCCTTTGACGAGCAGCGCCGCTCGATCGCCGTCACACTGCTGCTCGGCGCCGTACTGATGGCGCTCTCGCGTGTTACGCTGTTCGCCACCGTGTCGCTCGGGCGCGTCGCGGCGCTCTGGCTGCTGATGGCCTCGGCCTGCAAGGGCGGGATGCTGTCCGGGGCCGCGGTCGGAACGATCCTCGGCATGGGGATGGATCTGGCCGCGCCAGACGCCTATCTTGTCTATTTCACGATGCTCTACGCCTTTTCCGGCCTCGTCTCCGGCTTTTTCGGCAAATTCGGACGGCTCTTCTTCACGCTGAGCTTTGTGCTCAGTCAGGCGCTGGCCGTCGTCTGTGCCTGGAACCGGGCGCTGTACCTCTCGGCCATGGTCGAAAGCTTTGCCGCCTCGGTGAGCTTCCTGCTGCTGCCCGGCAGTTGGGTCAACACGCTGGCCATGCTGCGCCCGAACGGCGAGCCCGGCAGCGGCGAGACCGGGCTGCGCCGCTTTTCGGCGAGCCGCCTGGAGGCGCTCAGCGAGGCCTACCGCGCCCTGTACGAGACCGTGCAGGACAACCTCGATGCCCCGACCAACGACGAAAACCTTGCCAAGGTTTTCGACCGCGCGGCCGACCGGGTGTGCGTCAGCTGCTCCTGGCGCAACCGCTGCTGGAACAGCGAGTACATGGACACGCTCTCGGCCATGAACGACGCGAGCCAGGCCATGGTGAAAAACGGCCGGCTGACACAGGAGGATCTGCCGGGCTTTTTCCGCCGCCAGTGCAGCAATCTGCCCGCGTTTGTCGACGCCGTGAACGACGAGCTGCGCCGCCTCTCCTACCGCCGGCAGCTGAAAAACCGGCTCAACGAGAACCGCTCGCTCGCCTGGGGGCAGTACCGCGACATGGCCGAGCTGCTCGGCCAGCTCGCGAAGGAGCTCGGCAGTCTCAGCGGCGCCGACGCCCTGGCCGAGCAGCGGCTGGACCGCTATCTGCGCAGCTTAGACATCGACGCCGAGGTGGCCGTCTACCGCGACGGCGGCGGGCGGCTGCACCTGACCATTGAGAGCGGCCGTCTGACGCCGCTGCTGGACGAGCCGGACTACCTGGAAAAGCTCTCGGAGATCGTCGGTGTGCGGCTCTGCCAGCCCATCGAGCCGCAGGAGGGCTGCGCGAAGCTCTCGCTGCTCGAGGCCGAGCCGCTGGCTGTCTCGGTGGGCATTGCGGCCATGAAGAAGCGCGGCGAGCGCACGAGCGGCGATAAGGGCAGCTATTTCAAGACCGACGACGGGATCCTGTGCGTGATCCTGTCCGACGGGATGGGCACCGGCGACGAGGCTGCCAGGGACAGCGCCCAGGTCGTCACGCTGCTCGAGCGCTTCCTGCGTTCGGGGCTGGATCCGGCCGTGGCCATGAAGCTCCTGAACTCCGTCATGCTGCTGCGCGGCGGCGACAACTGGGGCTGCGCGACCGCCGATCTGATGTGCGTCAACCTCTTCACCGGCGAGACCTGCTTCTATAAATACGGCGCTGCGCCGAGCTTTGTCCGCTCGGGCCAGCACATCCGCCGCATCCAGGGCGAGACGCTGGCTGTGGGGCTCAATACCGGCGACGGTGTCTCCCCGGACGTGGTGCGCATGCGGCTCAAGCCCGGCTGTACGGCGGTCATCGCCTCGGACGGGGTGGTCTCGGACAGTGAGGACGGCTGGCTGCGCGAGCTGCTGCTGCGCAGCGACGGCGACATGAAGTCCCTGGCCCGCAGCACGCTCAAGGAGGCCGAAGCGCAATACGGCGCCTCGGACGACATGACGGTTGTGACCGTGCGCGTCGAACAGCGCGCGTAATCATGAGAATATGTGCACAATGCCGTATAGCCTTTCCGGACGAAGTATGGTAAAATGGATTTGCACGGCAAGATGCCTTCCCCTCGAGGGGAAGGTGCCCCAGTGCTCACACTGGGGCGGATGAGGTGGCCCCTTTGATCATGCAAAGCAGAAAAACATACGCTGACACCTCATCAGTCACGGCGCTTATCGGACACGCGCCGCTACAGCTTCCCCTCCAGGGGAAGCCACTTCCTTTCGTTCGGCCTTGCTGCGTAAAACCGATACGCCCAACAGGATTAAGGCAACACCGCACAATACGCCTGCGGCATCTTCCGGAAAAACCGCGCCCTGATTTCGTCACTTTTTCTTGCAATACACAAAGT
>CACXDT010000040.1 GCA_902766405.1 Oscillospiraceae bacterium | reverse complement strand
CTTTGTGTATTGCAAGAAAAAGTGACGAAATCAGGGCGCGGTTTTTCCGGAAGATGCCGCAGGCGTATTGTGCGGTGTTGCCTTAGGCATAAATGCTCGTACATACGATACTGAACAGTTACGAGGGAAGAAAATCTCTGCTTGCTTTTGTCGACTGTTTACACTATAATAGAATATGATATGTTATAGCACAACAGAAAGGGGGATCCCCGGTGATCCGCACGCTTGTCTACGGTTTGGTATATCTCGGCAGCGCGCTGATGGTGTACAATATCTACGGCTTTTTCAGATTTATCCGCTCGGTCAGAAAACAGAAGAGCTGGAGCGGAGACGACCGCATTCTGTATGTACCGCTGCTCCTTCTTGTTGTTTTTCTGCTGGGCTACCTGGCGGTTGGGCTCTTCGGCAAGCCGGATCTGATCGTGGCCGGGATCCTTTTCGGCGGCAGCATCTTTGTCTTCGTGATGTACCGCATGCTCAGCAGCGTTGTGGACCGTATTTTCCGGAACGGGGAAATGGAGGCCCGTCTGCTGGCCGCTGAGGAGACCAACCGCGCCAAGACCGACTTCCTGGCCAGCATCAGTCACGAGATGCGCACGCCCATGAACGTTATCCTCGGCATGGACACGCTGGCGCTCAAAAGAGCGGATTTGCCGCAGGATACCCGCGAGCAGCTGGAGAAGATCGGCCACAGCGCCCGGCATCTTTCGTCGCTGATTGACAATATCCTGACCTTCCAGGAGGCCGAGAGCGGCGAAATCACCATCCGGTCCGAGCGCTTCTCGCTCAAGGAGACGCTCGAGCAGATCTGCGCCCAGACCTCGGCCCAGTGCGAGAGCAAGGGCCTCGATTTCCAGACCGTCTTTTCCAAGTGCGCCGAGCGCGACTATCTCGGCGACGCCGTCGAGCTCAAGCGCGCGCTGCTGTGCATCCTGGACAACGCCGTGAAGTACACCGACGCGCCGGGCAGCGTGCGCATCTGCGTCAAATGCGAGCTCGAGGAGGATGCCTTTACCAGGGTCAGCTTTATCATCTCCGACACCGGCGTCGGCATTGACGAGGACTTTCTGCCGAAAGTCTTCCAGCCCCTGACGCAGGAGGATCAAAGCTTCACCAACCGCTTCGGCGGCAGCGGCATGGGTCTCAGCGTGGCCAACAGCATCGTGGCGCAGATGGGCGGCGACATCCAGGTCGTCAGCCACAAGGGCAGGGGCTCAATCTTCACGGTCTCAGTCCCACTGCTGTCCGTCGGGGGTGACGCCTGTGCCAACTGCGAGGGCTGCAAGCCCGACGGCAGTGAGGCCTGCGCCGTGTGCGGCGGCTGTCGGCACAGCGTGAGCGTACCGAAGCCGGTCTCGCAGGTTAGCCTGGCAGGCCGCCGCATCCTGATCGTGGAGGATGTGGATGAGAATGCCGAGATCGTCGCGGATCTGCTGGAGCTCGAGGACGCGGAGAGCGAGCGCGCGGAAAACGGCCTTGTGGCCGTCAACATGGTGCGCGACGCCGAGGAATGGCACTATGACGCCATTTTGATGGATCTGCGCATGCCGGTCATGGACGGGCTTGAGTCTACGCGGCAGATCCGCGCGCTGGCGCGCGAGGACGTGAAGACGATCCCCATCATCGCCCTGACGGCCAACGCCTTCGAGAGCGATGTCGAAGCGGCCCTGGCCGCCGGGATGAACGCGCACCTGGCCAAACCGGCAGATTCTGATTGTCTCTATGAAACACTGAAATATTGGATCGGAAAGACAAAATAGATGTTGTTCAGGCATTGATGAAGGGAGATGTGCGTTGTGATCAAAGCGAAGCAGATGCAGCGCCCTCAATATGTCCTTGTGGTGGACGATCAGGAGATCAACCGGGACGCGCTCGGCGTGATTTTAGAGGATACTTACGAGGTTTTATATGCCGAGAACGGCCGGGAGGCGCTCTCGCAGATGCGCGAGAACGCCGGCAGGTTGTCTATCGTGCTGCTGGATCTGATGATGCCGGTCATGTCCGGCTTTGAGGTACTGGACGCCGTGCGTACGGACGAGCAGCTTGCCCATATCCCGATCATCGTTCTGACGGCGGAGAAGAGCGCCGAGCTGAAGGCCCTGCAGATGGGCGCGGCCGACTTTATCACCAAGCCCTTTGACATGCCGGAGGTGATCCTGGCCCGCGTGGGGCGGATCATCGAGCTCAGCGAGGGCCGTGCGCTGATCTCCGCGGCCGAGCACGATAAGCTGACGATGCTCTACAGCCGCAACTTCTTCTTTGAATACGCCAACCGCCTCTACCACTACCATCCGGAGCTGCGCCTGGATGCCATCGCCATGAACATCGAGCAGTTTCACTCGATCAACGCGCTCAACGGCCGCGACTTCGGCGACGAAGTGCTTCGCACCATCGGCGGCGAGATCCGCGCCTTCCTGGGCGAGACCACCGGGATCGCCAGCCGCTTCGAGGCCGACCGCTTTGCTGTCTACTGTGTGCCGCAGCCGGATTACCGCGCCCTGCTGGATCGCTTCCAGCAGAGGGTAAACGGCATTTCTCAGAAGGTCAGCATCCATCTGCGCATGGGCGTTAAGCCCTGGCGCGCCGAGGTCGAGCCAATTTTACTGTTCGACCAGGCCAGAACCGCCTGCAACATGGCGCGCGGCGATTATCAGAACCCGCTGATGATTTACGACGAGGACATGCGCCTGCGCGAGATGCTCAATCAGCGGCTGCTCAACGGACTGATCCCCGCGGTCGAGGAACGACAGCTGCGCGTGTTCTACCAGCCAAAGTACTACATCCAGTGCGATCCGCCGCGCCTGGTGAGCGCCGAGGCGCTGATCCGCTGGCAGCACCCCGAGCTCGGCATGATCTCGCCCGGGGAATTCGTGCCCCTGTTCGAGGGCAACGGCCTGATCGGCGTTGTGGACAACTACGTCTGGCACGAGGCCGCCAGCCAGATCGCCCGCTGGAAAGAGAAGTATCAATTCACGCTGCCGGTCTCGGTCAACCTCTCGCGCTCGGACGTTTTCGACCCCACGCTGATCCAGCGCCTGCGGGAGCTGATCGAGTCCAACGGCCTGAGCTATTCGGATATGAAGTTAGAGGTCACCGAGTCGGCCTATACGGACGACGCGAAAACCGTGCTGGACACGATCTCCAGGCTGCGCAGCATGGGCTTTCAGATCGAGATGGATGACTTTGGCTCGGGCTACTCCTCGCTGAACATGCTGTCAGATATGCCGCTGGACGTGCTGAAGATGGACATGAAGTTCATCCGCAACATCGAAAACAGCGAGACCGACCGCCGTCTGGTGACGCTGATCCTGGATATTGCGAAATATCTCCAGGTCTCGGTCGTGGCCGAGGGCGTCGAGACCGAGGGACAGCTGGAGCTCCTGCGCGCGGGCAAGTGTGATCTGGTGCAGGGCTATTACTTCTCGCGCCCGCTGCCGCCGGAGGATTTTGAAAAGCTGATCGAGCGCGAGCTCACTATCAAAAGAGGGGAATGAGGCGATTTCAGAAAGTCGCCCAAAAACCCGGTCTAACGCCCCGAAGGGAATTATAATCCGTTTTTGAGGCAGCTTTGCCGCTTCAAAAACACACTAAGCCGAGCTTAGCGAGGCCTCGCGTCGACCAAAGCGGCCTAAAGCCGCTGCGATAAGCGCGAGTAACCAATTGCGAAACGAGTTTCGCAATTGCAGAAAAAGAGGGGATTCATAATGACAGTACAGGAGCTCTATCAGAGCATTGGCGGAGATTATGACCAGGCCATGCGCATCCTGCGTATGGATAAGCTGCTGGACAAGCACATCCGCAAATTTACAAAAAACAACCTTGTGGAAAACCTGCTGGCCGCGGGGGAGAGCATGGATCCGACCGCGCTCTTCGAGGCGGCCCACGCCCTGAAGGGCGTGAGCGCCAACCTCGGCCTCACGGCGCTGTCGAACGCCGCGTCCGAGATCACCGAGGAGTTCCGCCCCGGCGCCAGCCGCCGGCTCTCCGATGACGAGGTTAAGGCGAAGCTCCGGGCGCTCGGCGAGCTGTACCGCACCGTGGCGGAGGGGATCCGCCGCTATGAGGGAGCCTGATCATTTTGGAAAAACCGGATTTGGGGGCGGGGGCGATGCCCCGGGAATTCAAACAGGCGCAGCCCTATGTAACGCCGCTTGGCGCCTGGGCGCTGGCCTTCGGGTGCAGTGTCGGCTGGGGCGCGTTCGTCATGCCGGGCACCACCTTCCTGCCTGTCGCGGGCCCCTTGGGGACGGCGCTGGGGCTGGGGCTCGGCACGCTGGTGATGCTGGTTTTCAGCCTGAATTACCACTACCTGATGAACCGCTACCCCGGCTGCGGCGGCGTGTATACCTACACCAAGCGCTGCTTCGGCTATGACCACGGCTTTGTGAGCGCGTGGTTCCTTGTGCTGACCTATGTGGCCATCATCTGGGCCAACGCCACCGCGCTGCCGCTGATCGCGCGCACGCTGCTGGGCGGCGTGTTTCAGTTCGGCCTGAACTACGAGATCGCGGGTTACCACGTCTATCTCGGCGAGATCCTGTTGGCCGAGGCGGCACTGCTGCTGGCCGCCGCACTCTGCCTGCGCCGCCGCCCGGCCGAGCGGGTGCAGATCGTCATGGCGCTCTCGCTCTTTGCGCTGGTGCTGGTGTGCTGCGTGATCGCCGTGGGGAAAGGCAAGAGCGCCGGCGTTTCGATGGCCCCGGCCTTCTCGCCGGCCAACAGCGCCTTCGGCGGGCTGTTAACGGTCTTCGCCCTGGCCCCCTGGGCCTTTGTGGGCTTCGAGTCGATCTCCCATTCGACCGAGGAGGCGGCTTTTCCGCTGAAAAAGTCCTTCCGCATCCTGGCTGTCTCCGTTGTGACGGCGGGGATCGCGTATATCCTGCTGGTGCTGCAGGCCGCCTCGGCCCGGCCCGAGGGCTTTACCAGCTGGGTGGACTATACGGCTTCTCTCGGCAGCCTGCAGGGCACCGCGTCGCAGCCGGTCTTTTACGCGGCCGGCGTCTATCTGGGCGGCTTTGGCCGTGCCGTGATGGGTGCTGCGGCCCTTTGCGCGATCTTCACGGGGCTGATCGGCAATTACATTGCGCTCAGCCGCCTGCTCAAGTCGATGTCGGACGACAATATGCTCGGCGCCTGGGTCGGCGAGCTGGACGGGAACTGTGTGCCGCGCCGCGCGATCCTGGCGATTCTGACGGTGTCGCTGGTGCTGCCTTTCTTCGGCCGGACGGCGATCAGCTGGATTGTGGATGTGACCACTGTCGGCGCGACGATCGCCTACGCCTATGCCTCCGCCGCGGCGTGGAAGAGCGCGCGGCAGAAGCATAAGCGCGGCTTTGCCGTCGCGGGGCTCGCCGGATTTGTTCTGGCGCTGCTGTTCGCGGTCGAGTTCCTGGTGCCCAACCTCACCGATGTCAAGACCCTGTCTCTGGAGTCCTATTTCATCCTGGCGGCCTGGGCCATCCTGGGCATGCTCTTTTTCCGGCGCGTCTTCCGCCGGGATACCGAGCGGCGCTTCGGGCGCTCGGTTGTGGTGTGGATGGTGCTGCTGGCCCTGATCATCTACGCCTCCAGCGTCTGGATGGAGCAGGAGACCGACCGGGCCATCGACAGCTCGGTGGCCCCGATCCAGAGCTACTATATCGACAAATTCCTCGACGCCGGCATGCTCGAGAGCGACGAGCCGGGCGCCGCCTATATGCTCGAGACGCTCGAGGGCGTAAAGCATGCCCACGCCGTCAGCAGCTCTGTGCAGATCATCCTGATCATCGCGGCGCTGTTGATCCTGTTTGACATCTACTACAGCATCCAGAAGCGCGAAAAGCAGATCGAGGTGGAGAAGGCCCTGGCCGAGGAAGCCAGCCGCGCCAAGACCAGCTTCCTCAGCAGCATGAGCCACGAGATCCGCACCCCGATGAACGCGATCATCGGTCTGGACAACATCGCGCTGCGAAATCCCGATCTCGCGCCCGAGACGCGGCAGCAGCTCGAGAAGATCGGCTCGAGCGCGAAGCACCTGCTGGGGCTGATCAACGATATTCTGGACATCAACCGCATCGAATCCGGCCGCATGGTGCTCAAGGACGAGGAGTTCTCCTTCCGCGAGCTTTTAGACCAGGTCAATATCATCATCAACGGCCAGTGCCAGGACAAGGGCCTGCACTATACGTGTCACATTGTCGGGCAGCCCGCCGACTTCTACTACGGCGACGATATGAAGCTCAAGCAGGTGCTGATCAACATTCTGGGCAACGCGGTGAAATTCACCAACGCCCCCGGCAGCGTCACGCTGACGGCCGAGGATCTCGGCGAGACGGGCGAGCGGCACACGCTGCGCTTTACGATGCAGGATACCGGCATCGGCATGGACAAGGAGTATCTCCCCCGGCTGTTCGAGGCCTTTTCCCAGGAGGACGCCACCGCGGTCAACCGCTACGGCGGCAGCGGTCTCGGCATGGCGCTCACCAAGAGCTTTGTGGAGATGATGGGCGGCGAGATCCAGGTCGAGAGCGAAAAGGGCGTCGGCTCGACCTTCACCGTTACGGTGGCGCTGAAGGCCTCCGACCGCGTCGCGCAGAGCGAGCAGGGAACCGAGCAGACGGTTCAGCGGGACCTGGCAGACCGCCGTATCCTGATGGCCGAGGATGTCGCGCAGAACGCCGAGATCCTCTCCGACCTGCTGGAGCTGGAGGACATGGAGGCCGAGCACGCCGAAACCGGCGAGGAAGCGCTGCGCATGTTCCGTGAAAGCCCTGTCGGCTACTATGACGCTATCCTGATGGATATGCGTATGCCGGTCATGGACGGCCTGACCGCCACCCGCGCCATCCGCGCGCTGGACCGTGCCGATGCGAAGACGGTTCCGATCATCGCCATGACGGCCAACGTCTTCGAAGAGGACGTGCAGAGCACGCGCGAGGCCGGGATGAACGCGCACCTCGGCAAGCCGATCGAGCCCGAGCGCCTGTACGACACCCTCGCCCGGCTGATCGCCGAGCGAAATTGACTCCCTCAGAGAGGGAGCCCAAATGCCTCCCTCCATGAGGGAGGGGGATCGCGAAGCGGTGGAAGGAGTCGTACGTCCCCCGCAAGCGCCGTGACGGAGGGAGCCAGAGAACCTCCCAAACCGGATACACACAAATAAAAATACACATATTGCGGAAATGAGGGGTATTCATGGACTATACAATTTTATCCGACATGTCGATCGACATCGATCTCGCCGGTTCCGGGATCGAGGGGATCGAATTCATCCCCATGCCCTACGATCTGGGCGAGCGGCACATCCAGTGCGACAAGCCCCAGAACGACGAGGAGTGCCACAGCTTTTACGAGGCGCTGCGCAGCAAGGCGAAGACCAGCACCAGCCAGGTGACGCCCTTTGAGTATTTCGGGATTTTCCGCGAGTATGTGAAGGCCGGCACGCCGCTTTTGGTGCTGTGCCTCTCCAGCGGTCTGAGCACGACCTACCAGTCGGCGCTCAGCGCGGTGCAGGATCTGAAGGAGCAGTACGACAACGTGCAGATCGAGGTTGTCGACTCGCTCGGTGCGACCGGCGGCGTCGGCATCCTGGCCGAGTGCGCGGCCGAGAACCGCAAAAACGGCATGACCCTGACCGAGAACGCCGCGTGGCTGCGCGAACACGCCGGACGCATCAGCTATTGGTTCAAAGTGCAGGATCTGTTTTACCTGCTGCGCGGGGGGCGCGTCTCCGCCGCGGCGGCCGTGTTCGGCTCGGCGCTGCAGATCAAGCCGATCCTGTGCATCAACGAAAACGGCGGTCTTGATACGATCGCCAAGGCCCGCGGCAACAAGCAGGCCGCGGCCGAGCTGCTCCGCCGCTTCGAGGCGACCTACGACCCCAGCGCGCCGAAGCTGGTCTATATCTGCCACGCTGACGTGCCCGACCAGGCCGCCGAGCTCAAAGCACATATCCTGGAGAAGCACCCCGACCTGACGGTTCGCGTCACGGGCCTGTGCCCGGTCATCGGCGCGCACACCGGCCCGGATATGCTGTCCCTCATCCACTTCGCCACCCGCCGCAGCTGAGCGCCCCGCCCGCGCGGCAAAACCGCCCGGATATCAACCGATTCCGGCAAATCCGCCTCGGGCTTCCATCTGCTCTGTTGGGGCGGCTAACCTGCCGGCCGCTGCGGGATTATGCCTGGTTCGTTGATCGGATAAGGGTCAATCAGGAGAAGTATAAAAACCTGGATGTGGCGATCGAGATGACATTTTCAGAGATGGCGGACGAGAATACGCTCAGGCCGTTTCTGTTGGCCAACAGGGCGGAGGTGAAAAGAATGTGTATCACAGAATATGACGAGGCCAGAACCTTTGCCGAACAGCGCGAGGAAGGCCGTGCGGAAGGCCGCGAGGAAGGTCGTGCGGAAGGACGTGCCGAGGAAAGAGTTCTTCTCATTCGCAACGTGATGGCAAATCTGAAAACGAGCGCGGATAAGGCCATGGACATTCTTGGCATACCGGCTGCAGAGAGAAGCCGCTATCTGACCATGCTGTGACAGGTGGCTGTGCACGGAGAGTCAAACCGTACAAAAAATCGAAGAGTAACTATGCCCTGTTCCCATCAACCGGAACAGGGCTTGTTTTTAAAATACCGTATTGTGAAACCGGCGCCGGCGTGCTATAATATCCCGAAAACTGCTTGAAAAAGGAGTACAGATATGCAAATCGGAATTGTGGGGCTGCCGAATGTCGGCAAATCCACGCTCTTTAACGCCATTACCAACGCCGGCGCCCAGTCGGCCAACTACCCCTTCTGCACGATCGAGCCGAATGTCGGCATGGTCACAGTGCCTGATGCACGCCTCGACTGGCTCGCTCAGCTCTACGCGCCGAAGAAAGTCACCCCGGCCGTCATCGAATTTGTCGACATCGCCGGTCTCGTCAAGGGCGCCTCGAAGGGCGAGGGGCTGGGCAACAAGTTCCTCGGCAACATCCGCGCGACCGACGCGATCGTCCACGTCGTGCGCTGCTTTGACGACCCCGACGTTATCCACGTCGAGGGCGGCACCGATCCCGCGCGCGATATCGAGATCATCGACCTCGAGCTTATCATGGCCGACATGGAGATGGTCGAGCGCCGCATCGACAAGGCCGCCAAGGCCGGCAAGGGCGGCGACAAAAAGTTCCAGCACGAGGCCGAGGTCTTTACCGCGCTGCGCGAGCACCTCAACGAGGGTAAGAGCGCCCGCACCTTCGCCTGTGACGCCGACGACGCCGCGCTGATCGCCTCGTCCGATCTGCTGACGACCAAGCCGATCATCTACGCGGCCAATATGGACGACGCCGGCGTGGCCGATTATGCGGCGAACCCCTATTATCAGGCGGTCAAGGCCATTGCCGACGCCGAGGGCAGCCTGGTGCTGCCGATCTGCGCCAAGATGGAGGAGGAGATGGCCGAGCTCGACTACGAGGACAAGCTGATGTTCCTTGAGGAGATGGGCCTGGAGGAGTCCGGTCTCGACCGCATGATCAAGGCCAGCTACGAGCTGCTCGGCCTGATTTCGTTCCTGACCTGCGGCAGCGACGAGTGCCGCGCCTGGACCATCAAAAAGGGCACGAAAGCGCCCCAGGCCGCCGGAAAAATCCACTCGGATTTCGAGCGCGGCTTTATCCGCGCCGAAATCGTGGCCTTTGACGATCTCAAGAGCTGCGGCTCCATGGCCGCCGCGAAGGAGAAGGGCCTTGTCCGCAGCGAGGGCAAGGACTATGTCATGCGCGACGGCGATGTGACGCTGTTTCGCTTCAACGTCTGAGGCAAGCGGGCCTAACCTATGGGAACAGCGGCAGCTGTCGTTGAACTGATCGGCGTGGCCTCGGCCGCCATCTCCGGCGCGATGGTGGCCATCGAAAAGAAGGCCGATGTCTTTGGCATATTGTTTCTGGCGCTGATTTCGGCGCTCGGCGGCGGGATCATGCGCGATATCCTGCTGGGCTACTTCCCGCCCCGGATGTTTACGAGCTACTCCTATCTGCTGGTCGTATTCATCAGCGCGATTGCCGTATTTTTTGACGCCTTCAGCTGGCACGAGCGTTACCACGCCCACAAGGAAAAGCTCGACCAGACGAACAACCTTTTCGATGCAATCGGCCTCGCGTCCTTTACTGTTGTCGGGATGGACGCGGCGATCGCCTCCTACGGGCTCGAAAACCCCGTGCTCATTATGTCGATGGGAGTCGTCACCGGTGTCGGCGGGGGACTTTTGCGCGACGTGCTGACAAACACGATGCCGCGCATTTTCGTCAAGCGCGTCTATGCGGTCGCGTCCCTGCTCGGGGCCGGGGTCTACTATGTGCTGCTGGTGCTCGGCGTTCCTACGGTGGCCGGCGCCGCGGTCTCAATGGCGACCGTGATCGCTCTCCGCTTCCTCGCGACCAAGTACAGATGGAACCTGCCCCACGCCGAGCCGTGAGGAAATCATTTTTCCCTTGACTTTGGCCGAAAGGCGCGATATGATAGGTTCACTTCATCCCAGACAAAAGCGATGAGGCGGACAAGGAGCACGTTTCCCCGGCCGCAGAGAGGGCTGCGTATGCTGCAAGCAGCCTGCCGGTGCCGTTCCTCCACCACCGCCGAGCGCGGGGGCGAACCCCCGCCGGGCCTGCCCGTTACCGCAGATACGAGTGGCGCCGATGGCGGCGCAATTCGGGTGGAACCGTGGAGCTTCAGCTTCATCCCGTGATAGTATTCCCGGGATGAAGCTATTTTTTGTAACTTTTCAGTCCCTGACGGGACTAAAAAGTTAGAAGGGAAGCACCCCGCTGCGCGCACTCGGCTTGCGGGGGACGCCTCGCACACTTGCGGGGTGAGAAGTGTTTTTTCCGAGGCGCATGTCCCCGGAAAAAACATATTTATAATTGTTTTTTGCCATCCGAGGCAAAAAATCAGAGGGGGAGACCCCTCTGAACTCCCCTAACCTGTTGCGTTTGGGTTATACTTTTCTGATTTTGGAGGAAAACCGCATGAAAATCATCTACAAGGACGGCCATGTGGCCGACTGCCCCGAGGAAGAGGAGCTGCATGTGCTGCGCCACACGGCGGCGCACATCATGGCCCAGGCCATCAAGCGCCTGTTCCCCGAGGCCGATTTTGCCTTCGGCCCGGCCACGCAGAACGGCTTTTATTATGATGTCGATCTGGGTGAGCGCAAGCTGACGCAGGAGGATCTCGACGCGATCGAGGCCGAGATGAAGAAGATCGTCAAGGCCAATCTGCCCATCAAGGCGTTCATTCTGCCCCGTGAGGAGGCAAAGAAGCTCATGGAAGAGCGCGGCGAGAAGTACAAGGTCGAGCATATGGCCGATCTCGCCGACGAGACCGAGTTCAGCTTCTTCCAGCAGGGTGAGTACGTCGATATGTGTGTCGGCCCGCATCTGACCTACACCAAGGCGCTCAAGGCCTTCAAGGTCACGCAGCAGTCCGGCGCCTACTGGAAGAACGACAAGGAAAACAAGATGCTCACCCGCATCAACGGCGTCGCCTTCCGCAACACCGAGGAGCTCGCCGAGTGGGAGCGCCAGCAGCAGGAGGCCCGCGACCGTGACCACCGCAAGATCGGCCGCGAAATGCGCCTCTTTATGAGCGACGACCTCGTGGGCCGCGGCCTGCCGATGTTCCTGCCGAACGGCTATACGGTCTGGATGGAGCTCGAAAACTATATCAAGGCCAAGGAGCGCCGCCTCGGCTATCAGCACGTCATGACGCCCTGCATCGGCACGGTGAACCTCTATAAGACCTCCGGGCACTGGGAACACTATAAGGACAACATGTTCCCGCCGATGGTGCTCGACGACGAGACCTATGTGCTGCGCCCGATGAACTGCCCGCACCACATGATGATTTACGCCTCCCGCCCGCATTCCTATAAGCAGCTGCCCATCCGCATCGGCGAGGTCGCCCACGACTTCCGCTACGAGTCCTCCGGCACGCTCAAGGGCATCGAGCGCGGCCGCCACTTCTGCCAGAACGACGCGCACCTCTTTGTCACGCCCGAGCAGATCAAGAGCGAGGTCGCCGCGGTCTGCGATCTGATCTTTGAGGTCTACCGGGACTTCAACATCACCGACTACCGGTGCGTGCTGTCCCTGCGTGACCCTGCGGACAAGAAGAAATACCACGACGACGACCAGATGTGGAACACCGCTGAGAGCGCCCTGCGGGAGGTGCTGACGGAGCTTGGCATCCAGTTCACCGAGGAGATCGGCGAGGCCGCCTTCTACGGGCCCAAGCTGGACGTGAACGTGAAGCCCGCGG
>CACXDT010000039.1 GCA_902766405.1 Oscillospiraceae bacterium | reverse complement strand
TACACAAAGTATTCCTGCGAAAAAGTGCCATCATCAGAACCCAAATTTTCTCAGGATTCGCTCTCGTCGAATTATGCGGTATTGCCTTTATGTTACGCACCGGCGTGGGGATGCGGCGGCGGAGCGCCGCTGATCACCATTATGAACGCAATGGAACAAAAGTGCAAGAGACAAACCGCACAAATTGTTCAAGATTTTGCCAATTGATCGGACTGCGGTCGGGCGGCTGCGGCAATCACCGCAGACAGCGGCGGAGAGAGGCTGTGTTACTGTAACTTTTTTCAAAAAATTAAAGCCGACTTACTTGACATAACATGGTCTGTACGGTAAAATAGATCGAATAATATTTTACCGGGGTTCGGCTTTCGCGATCGTTTCGCGAGGAGCCGGGGGAGACTTCGGGTTGAATATTACACGATTCCGACGGGTACGCTTGATGTCCCGTCTTGCCTAAAGGCGTATTTGCAGGAATATACAGCAGGAAACGGCCTCAGGGAAACGCGGTGCCAGACGTAAGGAAACCTTTATGCGTCAGCTTTTGCCCATAACCGCGGCTGCTTACAGCGAAACGAGGTCGCCGGCTGCGCCTGCGGAGAAGCCAAAACCAATGAATGTCCACTCGAACGTGAAACTCACCGCAAAATTCTGAAGGAATGGAGGTGTGTTTTCTTACCATGCCCTGGATTTTATGGCTGATCATCGGTCTGATCGTCGGCGGCGGAGCCGTCGGGTTGTTCTTTTATACACGAGAGAAAAATGCTGAGAAGAGTATAGCCGACGCCGAAGAACAGGCCAAGCAGATCATCAACGAAGCGATCAAGAACGCCGAGAGCAAGAAGAGAGAGGCTCTCGTCGAGGCAAAGGAAGAAATACACAAAAACCGCTCGGAGTACGAGCGGGAAGTCAAGGAGCGCCGGGCCGAGCTCTCCAAGCAGGAGCGGCGCCTGCAGCAGAAGGAAGAAAACCTGGACCGCAAGATCGACGCGGTCGACAAGAAAAACGACGCGCTGGCCAATAAGATCGCCGCTGCTGAAAACCAGCAGAAGGAGATCGCGCTGGTCAAGAAGAGCCAGCTGGAGATGCTTGAGAAGATCTCCGGTTTCTCGGTTGAGGAAGCCAAGGTCTATCTCATCAACCAGGTTCGTGATGAGGCCACCCACGAGATGGCCGTCAAGCTCAAGGAGGTCGAGGCCCAGTTCAAGGACGAGGCCGACGACCGCGCCCGCGAGATCATCGCCACCGCCATCCAGCGCTGCGCCGCCGACCACGCCAGTGAAATCACCGTCTCTGTCGTTCCTCTCCCCAACGACGAGATGAAGGGCCGCATCATCGGCCGTGAGGGCCGCAACATCCGCTCGATCGAGACGCTGACGGGCTGCGACCTGATCATCGACGACACCCCCGAGGCCATCACGGTCTCCTGCTTCGACCCGGTCCGCCGCGAGGTGGCCAGGCTCGCGCTGGAGAAGCTGATCCAGGATGGCCGCATCCACCCCGCCCGCATCGAAGAGATGGTGGCCAAGGCCCAGAAGGAGGTCAACGCCGTCATCAAGGCCGAGGGCGAGCGCGCCGTGCTCGAGACCAATATCCACTCCCTTCACCCCGAGCTGATCCGCTTGCTGGGCCGCATGCGCTACCGCACCAGCTATGGCCAGAACGTGCTGAACCACTCCATCGAGGTCAGCCATCTGGCGGGTCTGATGGCCGCGGAGCTCGGCGTGAACGTGAACATCGCCAAGCGCGCCGGATTGCTGCACGACATCGGCAAATCCATCGACCATGAGGTCGAGGGCAGCCACGTCACGATCGGCGTCGACATCTGCCGCAAGTTCAAGGAGTCGGAAGAGGTCATCCACTGCATCGAGGCCCACCACAACGATGTCGAGCCCCACACGATCGAGGCCTGCCTTGTCCAGGCGGCTGACGCCATTTCCGCCGCGCGCCCCGGCGCCCGCCGCGAAAATCTGGAGAACTATATCAAGCGCCTCGAAAAGCTCGAAGAGGTCTCGAAGAGCTTCCCCGGCATCGCGAGCTCTTATGCCATCCAGGCCGGCCGCGAGATCCGCGTCATGGTCGAGCCCGACAAGGTCAGCGAGGATCAGATGGTTCTCCTGGCCCGCGATATCGCCAAGAAGATCGAGGAAGAGCTCACCTATCCCGGCCAGATCAAGGTTCACGTCCTGCGCGAGACCAAGGCCATCGACTACGCGAAGTAAGCGAAAACAGTATTCAGCCTCCCGTTTCCGGGAGGCTGAAAATTTTATAGTGGATGCAGTCCAATATTCACGATCGTAGGGGCGCTTCACGAAGCGCCCGCCAGCCAATGGTTATCCATCATTTCAAATTGCGGTTAAAAAATCAAGATCCCGGCAATCGCTGACAGGGCGATCCAGAGGATCGGGTGCAGCTTTTTGGTTTTCGGAATGCAGGCCGAGAGCACATAGACCGCCGCGGCGATCGCCAGCGCGCGGGGCTCGAGGCGCGCGAGCAGGCTGCCGCTGTCCCCGGACAGGAAGGCAATTTTTGCCACACTGATCCCGGCCGACGCGATCAGCGCCACCGAGGCCGGACGCAGAAAGCGGAAAACGGTCACGACAAAGCGGTTATTCTGAAAGCTTCGGAGCAAAATGGCGATCGTGAGAATGATGATCACCGACGGGGTAATCAGCCCGAGTGTAGCGATCACCGCGCCGGGGAGCCCGCCGACGGTAAAACCGACATAGGTCGCGCTGTTGACGCCGATCGGGCCGGGGGTCGACTCCGAGACCGCGATCATGTCGGCAAGCTCTCTCTGGGTGAACCAGCCGGTCTGATCGGCCATGGCTGAGAGGAACGGCAGCGTCGCGAGCCCGCCGCCCACGGCGAACAGCCCGGTCTTGAAAAATTCCCAGAACAGTCGCAAATACAGCATCAGCGCGCCTCCTTCCCGCCGCGGCGGCCGACCGTCAGCTCGTATACCACGGCAAAGATCAGGATCGCGGCCACAAGCACCACCGGCGATACATCGGTAAACAGGGCCACGGCCAGTACGAGCAGGAAGGCGCCCAGCGTCAGCCGATCCTTCACCGCGCTCTTCCACAGCTTGCACACGGCGTTGAGGATCAGCACGCAGACACAGGCACGGATGCCGGTAAAGGCCTTTGCAACCATGGGGTTGTCCTCAAAAACGCGGATGACACCGGCCAGCAGCGAGATAATGACGACCGAGGGGAAGACCACGCCGAGTGTCGCCATGATCCCGCCGGGGATGCCCCGGGTCTTGTGGCCGATAAAGGTCGCCGTGTTGACGGCGATAACGCCGGGCGTGCACTGACCGATGGCAAAGTAGTTCGCGAGATCCTCGTCCGTGGCCCAGTGCTTGGTCTCGACGATCTCGCGCTGTAAGATCGGCAGCATGGCATAGCCGCCGCCGAAGGTCATCACGCCGACCTTGGCGAAGCTCAGAAACAGCTCCCACAGCCCGGCCGTCGCCGGTGGGTCTTTACGGTTCATATACAAACGCCTCTTTTCTTCTAATCCGTATCCAGTATACACCAATGCGCGGCGCTTGCCAACAACAAAAGCGCAGCCGTGCCCGCGGGGGGCACGAATGCGCTTCCTGTCACAGTATTCAATAGAATGACCTCATCCCTCCGTGCAAACTGTGTATCCAACACGGAGGCATCAGGGGAAACGGAACCTTCCCGCTGCCGGTGGCAGAGGAAGGGAAGGTTCCGTTTCCGCAGCCGCGCCTTTGGCGGGCCGTCGCGTAAGCAGGCCCGGGAAAGGCATTCGCGGCAAGGCGGCCTGCCTCCCTACGGCTGCCCTGCGAGGAATCGACTATTCAGCCGCCATGCTGGTGTGCTTTCACGCGATACTCTCGAGACTTCCGTGCCGGACTGAGAGGCTCAGCTCTTGGCCGTCGACCCTCACGCAGAGCGTGTCGCCCGCCTGGAGCTTTCCGGAGAGCAGCAGCTCGGCGGCCGGATCCTCCAGCTGGCGCTGCAGCTGACGGCGCAGCGGGCGCGCGCCATAGCGCGCGTCCGGCTTCGGATCGGCCAGCAGGCGAAGGGCGTTCTCGGTCAGCTCCAGTCCCAGCTGCATGGCCGCGAAGCGGCCGCGCAGCTCGTCCACCAGTTTTTCCGTGATTTTCAGCAGATCCTGGCTGTCGAGACGGCGGAAGACGATGGTCTCGTCCACGCGGTTGAGGAACTCAGGACGGAAGGTGCGGCGCAGCTCGTCGAGCACCTGCTCACGCAGCTGCCCCTCCGGCGCGTCAGCCGAACCCGTGAAGCCCAGCGGCGCGCGGCCGTCGGTGATGGCCTTGGCGCCGATGTTCGAGGTCATGACGATCACCGTGTTGCGAAAATCCACGGTCCGGCCGCCGCTGTCGGTCAGACGGCCGTCGTCCATGATCTGCAGCAGGATGCTCCAGATGTCCTCGTGCGCCTTTTCGATCTCGTCGAACAGCACGACCGACCAAGGGCGGCGGCGCACCTGCTCGGTGAGCTGGCCGCCGTCCTCGTAGCCCACATAGCCCGGGGGCGAGCCGATCAGGCGGCTGACAGAGTGCTTTTCCATATACTCCGACATATCCAGACGGATCAACGCCTTGCCGTCGCCGAACACCGTGGCGGCCAGCGTGCGGCAGAGCTCGGTCTTGCCGACGCCCGTGGGGCCGAGGAACAGAAAGCAGCCCACCGGCCGTTTGGGGTCCTTCAGTCCGACGCGGCCGCGGCGGATCGCCCGTGCGAGCAGCGTGACGGCCTCGTCCTGGCCGATGATGCGCTGTCGGAGCCGTCCCTCGAGATCGATCAGCTGCTCGCTTTCGCTGCGGTTGAGGGTGTTGACCGGGATCTCGGTCCACTGCGAGACGACCCGGGCCACGTTCTCCGCGCCGATGCTGCCCGTGCGCCCCGCCACGCGCTGCGCGGCAGCCGCCTCGTCCAGAAGGTCGATGGCCTTGTCGGGCAGATAGCGGTCGTGGATATAGCGCACCGAGAGATCGACCGCGGTGCTCAGGGACGCGTCCTCGATCCGGACGCCGTGGTGGCGCTCCAGCATCGGGCGCAGCGAGCGCAGCATCATCAGCGTTGTCTCGCGGTCCGGCTCCTCGACGTGTACAGGCTGAAAGCGCCTCTCGAGCGCCGGGTCCTTTTCAATGTGGCGGCGGTACTCCTCGCTGGTCGTGGCGCCGATGATCTGCACCTCGCCGCGGCCGAGAGCTGGCTTCAGGATGTTGGCCGCGTCGATCGCGCCCTCGGCGCTGCCGGCGCCGACGACCGTGTGCAGCTCGTCCACAAACAAGATGACATCGCCCGCCCGCTTCACGTCGCGCAGCACCGACTTGACGCGCTCCTCAAAATCGCCGCGGTACTTGGTTCCGGCCAGCATGGCCGGGATATCCAGCGCGACGATGCGCTTGTTTTTCAGCGTGTCGGGCGCCTGTCCGCAGGCGAGCTGCACGGCCAGACCCTCGGCCACAGCCGTCTTTCCTACCCCGGGCTCGCCGACGAGCACGGGGTTGTTTTTGCAGCGCCGCGCGAGAATCTGCACGGCGCGCGTGATCTCGCGGCCGCGCCCGACAACCGGGTCGATACGCCCGGCCATGGCCATGGCGGTCAGGTCGCGGCTGAACTGGTCGAGCACCTTGGTCTCGGGGCGGTGCATCAGTCCGCCGTGCGCCGTGCCGGTCTGGCTCTCGCGGCCGCGGTCGGAGGAGAGCGGGTTGCCGAAGAGTGCCATGATGTCGGTATAGAGCTCGTTGGGATCCAGCCCGAGGGCCAGCAGGGCCCGCATGCCGGTGCACTCCGACTGGCGCAGGATGCCGAGCAGCAGCTGCTCGGTGCCGATGTAGTGGGTGTGCATGGCCTCACTGTCGCGCGCGGCCTGTTCAACGGCGGTGCGCGCCCGCGGCGTCAGGCTCTGCGGCGGCTCGGAGGCGAGACCGTGCCCGCGCAGGCGGCGGATCTCCTGCACCAGCGAGTCCTCGTTCACGCCGCGCCGGCGCAGGACGCGGGCACCCAGGCCCTCGTCCTCGCGCAGGATGCCCAGCAGCAGGTGCTCGGTCCCGACTGTGCGGTGGCCAAGCTCACCGGCGGAGCGGCGGGCCAGCTCGATGGCGGTCTCGGCCCGCTGGGAAAATTTTTCGTTGCTCTTCACAAGAGGTCGCCTCCTCATCATAAATCTCCCTGCACGGAAGCTCAGGGCACAGGGGATTTATGCGTATCATCATACGCCGTCCGCCGGCGAAAAGCTGACGAAACGGCACGCGCTGAGAGAAGTATCTCCAATTTTGTGAAAAGTTAATACGGCATCGACGCTGAACAGAATGAAAAAAGCATTGATTTTTTGCGCGGTTGTGCTACAATATAGGAGAAGTGAGGCCCGATGGGTCTAAATTAAACATAGGAGGTAACAACATGCCTTACGTTATCGGCGATGATTGCCTGTCCTGCGGCTCTTGCGCAGCTCAGTGCCCTGCTGAAGCCATCGACATGGGTGAGGTCCACTACGAGATCGATCCCGATAAGTGCCTGGAGTGCGGCGCCTGCGCTGCCCAGTGCCCTGCCGAGGCGATCACTCTGGAGTAATTCCATCATAAAGAATGGACGGTTGAAACACCGTCCGTTTTTATTTTACCATAGGGCAACACCGCACAATTCGCCTTCGGCGCCTCCTGGAAAATTTGTGCCCTGATTTCGTCACTTTTTCTTAAAATACACAAAGTATTTCCGCGAAAAAGTGCCATCATCAGAACCCAAATTTTCTCAGGATTCGCTCTCGCCGAATTATGCGGTATTGCCATATAGAGGAAACCGACAGATGACAGATGGATTTACACCGCTCTGGTCCGGAGGGCCGGTATTCTGTGCCTCCCGGCATTTTCCACTGAGCACCGACAGCATCCTGCTGGCGGACTTTGCGCGCGTGCGCAAGGGGGAGCATGGGATCGACCTGGGCTGCGGAGCCGGGATATTGACCCTGCTGCTCTCAACCCGGCAGGATGGCCTTTCCATGACCGGACTCGAGCTGCTGCCCGAGGCCGCGGCGCTGTGCGCTCGGAACCTTGCGGCCAATGGGCTATCTGACCGCAGCGGGGTTTTGACCGGGGACATCCGCCTTGTACGCGCGTACTTCCGGCCGGGCAGCTTTGACTTTGCCGTATCCAATCCGCCGTACTTCCCGAGCGGCCGCGGTGCACTCTCGCCGGACGGCGAGCGGGCGAGAGCGCGCAGCGAGAGCGCGTGCACACTTGACGAACTGTGTCAGGCGGTCAAGTACCTCTGCCGCAGCGGCGGGCGCTTTTTCATCGTCCACCGGGCCGAGCGGCTGAGCGAGCTCTTCTGCGCGATGAGCGCAAACGCCATCGAACCCAAGCGTCTGCGCCTTGTCAGCCACCGCGGCGGCGCGGTGCCGAGCCTTGCCCTTGTGGAAGGGCGGCGGGACGGCCGGCCCGGCCTGACGCTTGAGCCCGAGCTCCTCCTCCGGGACGCGGATGGCTGCGAGAGCGCGGAGTGCCGGAGAATCTATCACAGAGTATAATACTAATATCTAATAGAAATCTTTAATTCTCCACGGCAGAATTTGCGCCATACTGCGTTGGAGCCCTTGACCATATATGTCCATTATGCTCTGCGGTCTCCG
>CACXDT010000038.1 GCA_902766405.1 Oscillospiraceae bacterium | reverse complement strand
TAAAATACAAGCGGAGCGTCAGATCGGCGCTCCGCTTGCATTTTATCAGGGGAAATGGTATGATCGCCTCAAAGGAGCGGCTCCTGGCTCTCGTAAGTGTCGGCCAGAGCTGTCACGCGGAACTCTTGCCTCGCCCCAGCGCTGTGCGCGATAGGGGAGAGGTGTCACGAAGTGACGGAGAGGGGCGCCCGACGTTGCGCGAACCCCTCTCAGGCGCTGCCGCGCCAGCTCTCCCCCTCGATGCGCGGCGGGGCGAGCCAAAGACGAGCGCTGAAGGAGGGCACGGCTATGAAGGAACAATGGGAAAAGCGCTTATACAGGTTGCTCATTGCGCTGCTGCTGTTCGGCCTGCTGCTGACGGCTGTGCTGTTCTGCTGGGACAGGGGACGGTTCTCTGTCCCAACCACTTCGGACTGGGACGGAGAACCGTCCCCTGTCCCATTGCCGCAGACGACCAATTATCCGCGTGAGATGCGCTATAACGCTACGACCTCGGCGTATCTCGACGAGATGATCCACCGCTTCGTCGCCGACGATCTGGCGGCCGTACCCGCCATCCGCGAGACACTGGCGGCCTACAAAACCATGGATCGGGATATGGCCGAGCTCTGGGAGCGGGTCATGGACTACTGGTTTTCTCTGACCGCCGATCTGCACCTCTATTACGACGCGCTGCCCGACGGCCTGCCGACGGATGACAGCCTGTGTCTCGTCGTGCTCGGCTACGCCCTCGAGAGCGACGGAAGCATGGCATATGAGCTCCTGCGCCGCTGCGAGGTCGCGCTCGCCGCGGCGGAGCAGTACCCGAACGCCTATATCCTCGTCACGGGCGGGCCGACAGCCTTCCTGTCCGAGGGCACCGAGGCCGGGCGCATGGCCGACTGGCTCGTCGAACACGGCGTCGCGGCGCCGCGCCTGATCGTCGAGGACCGTGCCCTCACAACCGCGCAGAACGCGCTCTATGCCGGCGCCCTGCTGAAGGCCTACCCCCAGGTGGACAGTGTCGCTGTGATCTCAAGTGACTATCATATCGCCGTCGGCAGTCTGATGTTCGAGGCCGAGGCACTTTTCGAGGAGTATGAGACCGGCGAAAAGCCTTTTTCCGTCGTTGCAAACGCCGCCTGTGCCTTCCCCAATAAGGCCGGCACGCAGGGGCTCTCGGTGCAGGCCTCGTTCCTGCGCTCGCTGCTGAGCCCCGCGGCACGGTACCGCTAAACTGAAATAAATATGAATTTTTACAATTCATATAGGCAAACTGTAAAAAGTATGATAAAATGAAAGATAATTCGACGGTAGGGTGAAGATGTCGAGTCATAATATACAGCAATGCAAGATACACGTAGGGGGATCCGGCTTTGAAGAAAATTATCTGTCTGCTGCTGGTGTGCGCGCTGGCGCTGAGCCTTGCGGGCTGCGGGGGCGACGGCGGCTATAAGATCAAGACGCTGACGACCCTGGTCGAGCAGAACTACTCTATCGCTTTCCGTGTGGGCGACGTGCTGCAGTACTATGTTGTCGCCGCGATCGAGGAACTGAACGCCGAGGGCCGGGTCAACGAGCTCAACCGCAAGTGGTTCGGCGAAGAGCTGGTGCGCTTCACAAAGAACGCGAAAGCGCTCGAGGAGACCGGTATGCCGCCGGAACACAAGCTGCTGCTGGGCGTCGATGTCAACTCCTTCCCACTGGCGTATGTGCAGGACGGCAACTATTGGGGCTTTGATGTGGAGCTGGCCGGCTCAGTCTGTGAAAAGCTCGGCTGGACGCTGAAGGTCATCCCGATCGAGAAAGAAAACGTCTATAACGAGCTGGCCTCCGGTAATATCGACGTCGCCTGGGGCGGTGTGGCGCTCAGCGAGGACGAGCTGGAGGACGGACTGTATGTCCAGTACGGCCCCTATGTCAAAAACGATATTGTCATCGCCGCGCGCGACGGCTCGCGCGTGTGGAACAGCTCCCGGCTCTCGGGCCGCAACATGGCCATGTGCACCACCAACGAGGCGATGGAGGCGCTGAACACAAACGAGCGGCTGAAAAAACGCCTGGGCCAGATCACGCGCCTCCCCGGCGGCACGACCGAGTGCTTTTCACTGCTCTATTCCGGCGGCTGTGACGCCGTGCTGACCGACAGCACGGCTGTGGCCTATTACAATTCGCACTGATACAAACCGTGAACGACGGCAGGGCTTCGAGTTCCCTTCGCTCCTAAAAATATAACTGGCAGTGTGCCCGAAGGTATGCTGCCGGTTTTTTGCCGCCATGAAATGCCTTTTTTCGAAAATAGACAGTCAAGTTTTTCGAAAATATGCGCTTGACAATTCTGTAAAAACGTGTATAATACATCTTGCGTTTAGCGGAGTTGTGTAAAGGTAGCACACCGGACTCTGACTCCGTTTGTGAGGGTTCGAATCCTTCCTCCGCTGCCACGAAAAAGCCTCAAATCCGATGGATTTGAGGCTTTTTTCAATCTTTTTGAGAACTTTTTGCGAGGAAATGTGAGGAATCGCATTTTTCGACTTCCAAATATATCAATATCTCTCTTCCACCGTGATGCTTCGATGTCCCTCGCCTTCCTCAGCGGTTACGATTAAATCTTCTGCCGGGTTATAGGAGATAAGGCGGGACTTTACAGCCTGTCGGAACATAGCATTCATCAACTCAACCCCTCGCTTATGCAGTTACAGTTAGTATCTGCATTATATAACTGCAATCATGCGAAGTCTCAATACAAATAAGGAATACGATTCCATATTTGTATAATGTGGAGCTTGTCAATTCTGTTCGCTCTATTATATCCGATATACGTTCAGGGTACCCGACACCACCACGGCGCAGTATGACCGCATTGTGGATGGGTTATTCTTTTTCTGCCGTAAGATCTTCCTCATAAACAGAATACACCTCGTTCTCTCTGAGCTTTAGCCGGTGCTGCAGATACTCTTGTACATCAAAAGCATTACGCTCATCGTAGTCAGAGGTGTATTTGTAGTTGGGATGTTTGGTAATGTCGTACTTATCCGAGAGAAATGGTCGGACGCCGCGGAGCTGGAGGATGCACTTGCCTCCGTCCAGCACGGCCGGCTCGTCAAAGCTCATCAGCTCCCTTCCATATTGTCAAGTGATGAATTCAGATTCGAACAGAAAAAATACCCCCTTCATTCGAAACCAAGGTTCCAAACAAGAGGGTATGTTGTTATAAAGATCCTTACAAACTGGAAGTTGTT